>JAJDBZ010000669.1 GCA_029261095.1 Candidatus Omnitrophota bacterium
CAACCCATACACCTACGGGTACACCGACTCATACACCACCATACACGCCCACTTATACGCCGACACCCACCCCGACACCCACAAGGACCCCCTCCGACGGCGAAGAGAAGCTGGCGCTATACACAATCGAACGCGACTACAAGAACCCGAAGACAGGAACCTCCGCACGGGAGGGCGATGCACTTGTGGCGGGTGGCATCGCGCCGATTGCGGGTGGTCAGTATCATGAACTTCTCGATGCTTTCCTTTTTGACCCATTCCAGGAAGGGAAACATCTCGGACTCGATGGTTTGGATGCCATCTCAATCGAAAATGGTCAACTGACTCGGGCGTTCTTTACCGTGGAAGAGGCGTTTACGGTGACCAATCCGAAACACCCTGCCTCTGGAACGACCGTCAGCCCTGGTGACCTCCTCAATAAATCTGGACTTATCGTTCCCAATGCCTATTTGGTCGACCCATTCGACTTGACCGGTGGTATCGATGGCAAAGCGGGGGATGTCGGGCTGGATGCATTGGACGTTGAGGGTATCGATTCAGATGAATACGATCGCTGGTCCAACAGTTACCTGAGTTCCCTGAGTTCCGAGCCGCCAGCAGGTATCGTCGACGACGCCAGCGTTTACTTCTCGTTCGAGGAGATCAATGAGATCTTCAGCGCGGGTGCATCCACCACCCTACCGCAGGGTGCGGGCACCGAGGTATCAGCGGATGACTTACTTTGCCTCGACCTGAGTTCTCTTTCCGGTATCGTTCTTCGAAGCGGAGCAGATCAAACTCCGGCCGGCTCACCCGGCATTCTCCTTGGTTTCTATCCATCTCCCGCCGATTCCAATGTCGGTCTCGACGCGGTGGACATGCCGAACCACGGTCCGACGAGCGATGAAGAGGGAGAGACTGGATCGATTACGCGTTTTGAACGCGAAATCTTTTTCAGCACATCTTTGGATGATATTGAAACACCGATTCGGTTTACTCACGGGGATCTTCTTGCGAGTGGAGGAGGTGGCGGAAACCGGATTCAAGAACCTCAGCCCTCCGTGACCGGACTCACCCAAGGGCCCAATCTTGGGTTGGACGGGTTCGATTGCTTGGGCGACGTGGATATCCGATTGGCAACACGGGCAGGGGATTGCCGATTCCTGTTCATTCCCGGGAACGCGACAGTGGCCGACCCAACCGGTGTGGCAAGGATTCCGATTCGGTCCCTGAATAGTTGTGCGGTTCAAGACTTGGTGATGATTGCTTTCAGATACAGTTCGACGTTCTTCGGTTCGTCCATCACCATCCATCCGGGTCCGAATTTCCGTCTGCAAACACCTCCAAAAGGAAACGACGCTGAAGACTTCGGGCCCTTCGGTCTTGAGCGAATTGATTTTGGAGATGAGGACGAACTGTTAGCGACCATCGAAATACCCTTGATCGGTGGGAAGAAGATTGCCGACGGAACAGTGCAATACACTCAACTCGTCGCGGATGGCCGAATCATTGCAGCGACCACCCTTCCGATATCGATCGTTAATTTGGTGCTGACACCACCTAAACCCGCTCTGAAGATACCCGATGTGGGGAGCGAAGACATAAAGGTGTCCTGGTTCCTGGAGTCGTCATCAGCTGAATTTACTTCCTATCGCGTGCGTGTTCTCAATTCCTCGGGCGAAGAGGTCGCCAATGAAGAGGTCCCCGCGAGTTCGGATTGTGTCCGGATCATAGGGTTGAACCCAGTCACCGATTACACAGTGGAACTCGTGGCAATTAATGGCTTCGGAGAAAGCAGGCCTTGCTCGGCGGAAATCACAACCCGTCCGAAAGAGAACATCTCCGTATCGACCATCCTCGAGATATTGGCGCGGGATTGGAGACCAGGTGGTAATTCATCGCCTGACTTCCAGGGAGCCATACCCTCCCCTGTCGATTTTGATCAGAACGACAAGGTAAATTCCAAAGACACTTTGATGCTCTTTAATCGTCTGAGATAACGAAAGGGTCTATTTGAGTCCTGTTGAGCGGTGGTCCATCTTTCGATTCTATTTCGTGGGGTGGACCACAGCTTTGATGACTCCGTCACGGTAATGGGCGGCGATCTCGAAAGCTTCCGTCACTTGGTCCAAATTAAAGTGATGAGTCACCAATGGAGTTAGATCGATTCGACCTGAGGAGATCAGCTCGATCCCTCGTTTGAGGGTGTTTCTACTGCGCCGGCACATGTAGATCGTCAAGCCTTTTCGACGGGCCCGGCCCTCCTCAAAGGATATGCGGTTCTCTGCTGAAATCCCAATGATCATCACCTTGGCTCCGATAGCCGCCATGTCCAGCGTTGGCTGATGCGCCGCGGCGTACCCCGCAGCCTCGAATGCGGTCGCGCACCCTCTCCCCTCGGTAAGAGATAGGATGTCCGCCACCGCCTTGTCGCCCTCCTTCGCGATGACATGCGTCGCTCCCACCTTTAGGGCGGTCTCCGTCCGATACTCCAGCGGGTCCACTGCATAGATGGGAGAAGCCCCTGCCGCTTTGAGCATCGCGATGGTGCAGAGCCCGATGGTCCCACACCCCACCACCACGGTTCCGACACCCGTTCTCGGCTGGATCAGATCAACCGCGTGAATAGCCACACCGAGTGGTTCCAAAAGCGCGCCCATCTCATCGGAACAATGTTCAGGGACGGGTTCAACCAAAGAGACGGGATGACAGAATTTCTCACGGAACGCCCCATCGATAGGAGGGGACCCGAAGAACCGGACATTGGGACAGAGGTTCAGGTTGCCACTCAGACAGTGCTCACATTCGAAACAGGGTATCCCCGGTTCGATCGCAACCCGTTTCCCCACCCAATCCGAGGACACACCTTCTCCGACCTCGAGAACCCGACCCATCGGCTCATGGCCAAGAACAATGGGACGGTCGGCGCGCGTGTCGCCGATTCCTCCGTGTTTGTAATAGTGAAGATCCGAGGCGCAAACTCCGACTGATCGGCTTTCAATCAGGACCTCTCCCGGTTTGGGCGATGGGGAATCCATCTCGCTCAATTCGAATTCATAAGGTTTGAGGAGTCGAGCCACACGCATAAGGGGTCCCTTTCGATCCGATCCAAGAGTCTCTAAGATGCTCTCTTTAGGTCCCAACATACAAGAACCTTCGCCCTGAGCGAAGAGTGGATGAACTGGAGAAGAAAATGGAAAGATTAAGAGCCGCTATTCGAGATGTCTCTGACTTCCCTAAAGAGGGAATTCTTTTTCGCGACATCACGACCCTCCTGAAGGAGGGGGCCTTGTTTCGAGAAGCAGTCGACCTTTTCGTCGATCGGTATGTCACTCAGAAAATCGATGCCGTTATTGGTATCGAGTCGCGCGGATTCTTGTTCGGGTCCGCACTCGCCTACAAATTGGGGTGCGGAGTCGTCCCGATCCGTAAGGCGGGAAAACTCCCTGCCCCCACATACGAGGTCACCTATTCTCTCGAGTATGGGGAAGACACGATTCAGATTCATAAGGACGCACTCGAGCCGAACTCACGGGTCGTGCTCATTGACGACCTTCTAGCAACCGGCGGAACGATGCGGGGAGCCATCGATCTCATCAAAAATTTTGATAACATCAAGGTCATCGAAGTCGCATTTCTCATCGAACTCGCCGACCTCGATGGACGCAAGCAATTCCCCGATGCGAACATCTATTCCGCGCTGCTTTACTAAGTCACCCGAATCGAAGTACTCCGAACCCAAAACCGTATTAGTACAAAAAGTGTGATGCAAAAACAACGAAGCCCCGACTGGAAATCGGGGCTTCGTGTGACTCTGTATTTTAATGCAAGCGAGTTTTCTTATTCCGCCCCTTCGTCGTCGGGGTGATTGGTCACATGTTTCTCACCCTTGTGACAGGTGAAGCAAGTCACTTTATCTTCCTTCTCTTTAAAAAACCCGTCATTCAATTCTCTTACCAGTTTCATATATTCGCGAGCGACAACTTTGTGTTCGACTTCATCCGACGATTTATCCCGAACATGGCAAAAGGTGCATTTCTCAGCTCCAATGTGCTCAGTGATCTCCGCCATATATTCCTTGAGTTCATCCATGGAAAGGTCGGTTAACACTTGGACATTCTTGAATGCTGGATCGCTTTGAGAATTCGGTGACAATCCGAATAGGGTCACTGCGACCACAAGGATGGCAAATACAAAGGGTAGAGTATTTCTTGTTCTTCTAATCCACACGATAACAAAATCCTCCTCGAATAATCTCTAACGACGAATCCTATAATACGTCAAACTTCCTCGATCTCTTTTATGAACGAGTCTCTGGGAAAAATCAACCGGCACGTGGACCCCGGGCTATAACACCCACTGGTGCATCCGCATTCGGCAAAGAGGGTACACGAATGAGTTCGGATACCTTTGCCGATGCCGTTGTGATACTGCTCCCCTGATATTGAATATTTCCTAACTGATCAATCACGACAAAGGTGGGGAAAAGTTTCACACCATACGCTTTGACCATGCTGGCGCGAAGTTCACGGTCATATATTTGTGGCCAATCGTGGGGGTTTCTTTTCAGGAATGCCACTGCCGTAGACTTACGTTGGTCATGGTTGACCGCCACGATGGATAGTTGATCCTTGGAGTAGGTCTGTCTGAGCTTGTCGACCTGAGGAAGTGCACGGATACAGGGGCCGCATTTTCGAAACCAAAAATCGACCAACAGAACCTTTCCGAGATGTTGCGAGGAGTCGAATGTCTGGCCATCAAAGGTTTTCGCGTGGATCCTCGGCGCAGCATTTCCTCCACGGTAGATACCATTGGCTGAGGCCGCCTGAGAAACCTGGTTGGAATAGGTCGGAGGGGTGTATGCCGGGCTTGTCTCGAGCGAAGGGGGACTCGCCTTTACATATCCTATGTCCCCTACAGCCTGGTCCAAGATCGAGTTTTCTCGGGGTTCGGGTTCAATACCTTCAAGCCCCCAATCGTTACTGCGCTTCGCGGCCTTGCTATCGGCATTGGATTTATAAGATTCGGATTGGTAGACTTTCGTTTCGATCGGTGCGGCGGTCGAAGGTGGCACATATGCGACCTCACTTGCTTCGGGTTCACCACCCCGAGCAAACCAGCCCCCCACTCGGTTGGTGGCTGAACAACCGACCAGCATGATGCCCAAACCTAAAAGGATGAATGTGGATACAGCAGTCTGATTTTTCATTTTGGATCCCAGCCCCATAGTCTATCGGCGGTGCACATAAGGCAACCGCCCCTCACCTTAATCATCGGCAGAGACACAGGTATCTGTAAAACAACGTGGTAGGATATCATTTGTAACAGACGTTGCAAATCGATTCTGCCCCAGATACTAGTTATGCAATACTCGGTCAAACTGTCAGACTCATTACCCACTGTATGTCGTCTTGGACTTGCTACCCGCGGGAACACTCACCTTCTACCTGATGATGTCGGTTTTGCTTTAGAAAAAGGTATCCAATTTTGGAACTGGTGCGGCTATGAAGACGGGATGAGTCAAGCGGTTCGTGACCTGGGTTCGGCTCGATCGGAAGTCATCCTTGGAACCCAAATTCAATCGACCGACCGAGACTCCCTGCTGACAGAGGTGGAGGCCTATTTAAAAATGCTGCGAACCGATCGGTTGGATATCGCGACAATCTATTATCTCGAAACTCGCGCGGAATGGGAGAATCTCAACAAGTCGAGGGGAGTCATTGAGACTCTCAAGGACCTTCAAGCGCAAGGTACGATTGGACTAGTTGGTGTCACGAGTCATCAACGGAAACTAGCCGCCAGTATTGCGGAAGCCAGGGAAACCGGACTCCTCATGATCCGTCATAACGCGGCGCACCGTGGAGCAGAGGATGATATTTTTCCCATCACGGATCGCCGAGGTGTCCCAGTTATTGCCTACACATGCCTACGGTGGGGGGCCCTAATCCAACCCCAAGCGGACAATGAGAGCACCTTCACAATTCCTACCGCCCCCGACTGTTATCGTTTCGTCTTGTCAAACCCCTCGGTGTCGGTCGCACTCATGGCTCCCGACACTCGACAAGAGTTAGAGGAGAATTTGACTCTGCTCGACCAATGGAAATCGATGACTTCATCCGAGATAGAACGGATAAGAGAATGGGGGGATCACGTTCATCGGAATGCTGGACAGTTTCCCTGAATGCGATGTGTGGAGAGAAGAATATTCCTCTCTCCACACTAAGCGGAGATCATTGAAAGGCTGGTCCGAGATCTTCGATCCCAAATCTCTGCCATTGTGTAGGCGTTCCGAAACTGAGATCTTCCGCCATCGGCGTCACCCGCCAAAAGTGTAATCCTTCGCGTGTTGCCGGGATTCGGATAGAGGGTGTGAACAGGGTTGGCAGGTTCATCGCCTTTGGAGTGGAAGAAGCCGATGGGTTGCTGAAACCTCCATCCTCTTTCGCGGGAAACTGAATCGAGAACTGATTGAAGGCGCCACCATCGAATTCGAGGAAATGTCCGCAGGCTTCCGGGATGACAGTAAACCGGTAGAGACCATTGGCAGGCCGCAACAGTATGCTTCCAAACGCTCCTACGGTCATCTGATGGGAGGTGGTCGCGGATTGGGGATCTTCGGGTTCGACCGTGATGGATGTTCCGGTTAAGGGATCGACGGTTTGAATATTGAGGGAATACTCCTGTGCATCAGGGATGGTTTCCCAAACAAATGTGATGGTCTCGTCGAGGCTCGAAAAGACCAACTCTTGATTCGGAGTCGGGTGAACTCGGGCAGGCGTGGGAAAACGATCCGCATAGAAGGAACGATACTCGTAGTCGCTATCCAACCATTCCACATAGTATCTATCCGCTCCAGTAGGAGTCCAAGAAAGTGTCACGCCACGTCCGGCTTGAATCCCGGGAATGATAACGGGATCGAGGCCCGGAACCTCTGCTGGAAATGCAGGGACGGGGGCAGGCATTCCATTATTGAGAGTCCTTCTGTTGATCCGTCCCGCCTCTTCAGTGAACAGGATGTCTTGATGATCCAATCGACCGTTGAAACTCAAATCGCGCTCGGGATCGAAAAGCCTTGAATCATCGACGCCGGTGAAATAACCCGACTCCAGCCGGGCGAAATCCAGAAAATCGACACTTCCATCACGGGTGTTGTCGCCATTCCATGGCCCGATTCCAGAAACCTCGAGGAGGCTACCTTCGATCCGAAAACTTCGGATAGCCGAACTCACCCCTGGAAACTGGAAAACATCTCCTTTGGAATCGGTGAATTCTGAGAACGTGGTTACGCGCCAAATAAAATCGCGCCCGAAGTTCGGATAGATCGGCAGCACGATCGAGATAGTTGGCGAATCCACGAGACTCGCTCGATGATAGACATCGAAACTCGCCGAAAAGACTCCTCCATTGTATAATTCAAGTCGTTCAAATCGGCAGATATCGGGTCGCGTGATTTCAATATTGGTCCATTCGAATCGGACCTGACCAGGATGACCGGTTGCCCCATCGTCTGGGAATACGAGCATAGGGGTCTCCCCCTCCACCGTGGTCTGGATCCCATCGAAAGCAATGAAGGAAGACCAAAGGCCGAAGGTAAAATCGTCGGATATCGCGCGGACTCTCCAACGGTACAGCCCATCGACAGTCAGAGGGAAGAAGACGAATTCGTTCAAGATAGCAAAAACCCGAGACACACCATCGGGTCGATTAATCTGAATCTCGTAAATATAGGGGATGGCCTCCTCATTCGTCGCGGGAGGAATCCAGTTAAAGAATACTCCGCCATCCGCCTGAGTCTGGGCAAAACGAACCTCGCTTCCCTCTTCGGGCGCCTGGGGATCGGGTGCTTTGAGTGGAGGAGATTTCGGCAGAACCGCACGAAACCGAAACAGGTTTTGGTACGTGAGCATATCGTTCACATCGATGAACCCATCGGGGACAAGATCCAATCGAGGATCGACCGATTCCTCGGTGGTTGCCGAATACCATGAAGCAGCATAGGCAAACATGTCTTTCCCGTCGAAAGTTCGATCATCATTGAAATCGATGTCGATGAACTCGAACTCAGGAGGTATCGGACAGGAAGCGGAAAGATCAAAAACCCGCTTCGAGGAGAATGCCCCGGTGACCCCATCGACAATGGCTGCCACGCGAAGAGTGTAAACAGCCTCTAAGGTTGGCTGTGTTCTTGATTGGACGATCCCATCCCCTGGGATTGGATCCACAAATTGATTGAGTTTCGTTTCGGAATCGAAATCGGCATCCGCGATGGCAATGAAAATGACGAGACCGAACTGGTTTCGCCCTCGAAGTTCAACAAGGTACGAATCGGCGTCGGGAACCTCGGTCCAGACCACATCGAAAAAGGGACCTAGGGAAACGCACTGCCTTTCGAATGGGAATATGACATCGGGGACAGGAACTTCGACGGTATCGGTAGCCCCCTTAGGTGGGGAGGATGCTGCCGCCGCTGTGCCGAAAAAAAAACCGCCGACTCTTTCGAGCCAGCCCACCTTTACGGGAACCTCCCCTTCTTTCTCTTCCTCAGGCTCGGGTTCCGAATCTTCGACGGTCTCTTGGGACTCTGCATCTTTGGGAAGAGTAAAATTGACCTCGACGGTAAAGGGCCTTCTGAATGTTTCCGTGTCGGAAAAGCACTGTCCTTTTGCTATGACCGACCAGGTGTAATTCCCAGAACCCCCGAGAGGAACCAAAAAGGTGGCAGCGGGTACTGAGAACTGGGTCTGGTCAGGGTCTTCGATATCCACATCTTGAAAAGTCTGCAGGTCTACATTTCGAATCGTGAGTTCCCATTCATCAACATCCGGAACGGGATCCCAATCGAATAGGACAACCTCGTTCGAAGAATTCAGTACAATCGGCTCATTGGTCACTGGATCGATGAGGTTTGCGGCTTCAAGTGCGGGGAGCGGGACCGGCGCCGGTCGAGGTTGTGGGAAATTCGCGTCCTGATTCTCCAGAACAATCTTCATTGCCAAGATTTCATTGCCATCGACAATTCGGTCGCGGATGAAATCTGAATCGAGATTTCGACAAATGGTGTACCAATCCTTTGCCAGAACAAGCATGTCGATCCCATTGACGACAAAGTCGAAGTTCCGGTCAAAGTGGTTGGGAACAATCTTAAAGTTAGTAGACCCAGGAATCCCCCGCCCCCCCCCGAAATGGATCGCACGAACATCCAATAGATACCCACCGGTTTAAAATTTGGAGACAAGCGCCATGGGGTGAGGCACGTTCTGGCG
>JAJDBZ010000670.1 GCA_029261095.1 Candidatus Omnitrophota bacterium
CTCGCATCGCATACGACCTATTGACCACCGAGGACTCCGAACAGGCGAGCGAAATCGCTGCAGAACTCAACCGAATTAACGAAAAGAGGAAGAAACTTGCAGAGAAAGCGACTGATGAGGCCTTGGCGCGGGTCAAGGAAACCGCTCCGGAAGAATGTGTCGTTCTCATGGATGAGGCTTGGCACCGAGGAATCCTCGGAATCTCCGCTGCGAAGGTGGTGGATGCGACCGGTCTCCCGGTTTTTCTTGGGGCCCTGGATGCCGATACGGTGCACGGTTCGTGCCGTGTTCCCGAGGGATACCATGCGGTCGAGATCCTCAATCATGCCGAGGAGTTCACTTCACGAGGTGGCGGACACGCTGGAGCAGCCGGATTCACCGTATCGAAAGAGAACTGGAATGCATTTAGAATGGCGATCGAAGAGGGTGTTCGACTCTCCGAAAAGGACGCCGAACTTCCGACTCTCGATCTCGATGGGTTCCTCGATTCGGATAAGGGGTTAACGCAATTGATGGGAGAAGTGTCGACCCTTGAACCCTATGGAGCCGGATTTCCCGTTCCAGCATTTTCTATCTGTCGGTTTCGCTCCAATGGTAACTTCAAAGTTTTTGGAAATAATCATCTGAAAATGGAGATCGATCCTTGGGAAGGACCGATCGAAGCCATGGGGTTTGGCCTCGGCGACTGGGGAAAAGACTTGAGCCAAGGGGCAGTGGACCTCTCGCTTCAATACGGGGAGAACCACTGGAACGGAGTCACCAGTCTTCGACCCCGGATACTCGGTCTCCGACCTCCACTCAAGGAGGAGACAGAGGTGTATCGTCCTCATCCGGTCTCGCATATCGGAAACGATAGGAACGGATTGGCGCTCACGGTTTGGGATGCTCGCAACGAAGGGCCACTCCAAAGTGTCGAACCACTCAGGATAGGCTATGGTCCCGACTGGTTGGATTGGTGGGTACAAGTGCTGCCTGGCAAACACCCTTTCTGGAAGAGACCCTTGTGGGAAGACTTTCGAGCGCTTCCCTCCAAAGACTGGCCGGGGGACAACGCGATCGGATATGGGGGGGAGATTTCAGACCCACTCGATTTGGAAGTCCTCGAAATCCTCTGGCCCCCGCTCCGAAAAGCGGATAGCGAATGGCTTGGGAAGTTATTGCGTTCTTGTCCAAAAAATACCTTGGTCCGAATATGCTATTCGGAGGCGGACTTGGAAGATTGGTGTCGGCTCCTGGAAATGGATGTAACCCGCGAGGCTCTCGGCACAGTTTACCGAGGAATCTCTGGTACAACCAAATTAAAGGACCTTTATGCAATGCCGATGACTCGAACGAATGTCACAGTCTGTTTGGAGGTCCTCTCTGAACTTTCACTGATCGAATGGTCGGAAGATGAAATACGATTGGTGCCGACTCCCGAGAAACGAGATTTCTCCACCGCCAAAACCATCGATAATTGGAATGGGTTCGTGGATTCGCTCGAGTCGTGGCGGGCACAGTCTTTGAACGGATCAGTGAAA
The DNA here is from genome assembly GCA_029261095.1 of Candidatus Omnitrophota bacterium. Lineage (GTDB taxonomy): Bacteria > Hinthialibacterota > Hinthialibacteria > OLB16 > OLB16 > JACKFH01. Next base: position 1,521 of record JAJDBZ010000670.1, read on the forward strand.
GACCTCGTCGAGAAATGGATTTCCCCCTAGATGACCGACTCCTCCTTGGAAGGCAAAAGACTAGCGAAAGCGGGTGACTTCGAGGGAGCGCTGACGCATCTGAAGTCAGCCGCCGAGGAGACCCCGGGATCCCCCGATGCCTGGCTTGCATTGGGCGCTTGCTATTTCCGGCTCGACCGAAACGATGACTTTAGAGAAGCCATCCGGCGTGCCCTTGCGATCGACTCAAACCACGCACCCACCCTCCGGTTCCTAAAAAAGACGACTGGGGCGGAGGTCATTCCGGCTCCAGATACAGGGCGCGAAAAAATCTTTATGGAAGAGGGAGGGACCTCACTGCACAGTTCGCAGGAGACCGAAAAACCTTCCTCTGGGTGCCTCGGCCTCGCTTTAGTGGGGATCGCAGCGCTTATCATTAGCGGTTTCTGCCGGAACCCGCTCGATTTCGGGACGATTTTTAGGTTATATTATTGATGTTCGACCGTTTCTTGGGGGAAACACGGGGATTGGACGATTGCATCATCCATCGTTAGAATAGAATCACATGGAAAATGGAATCATGGGTGGAACTTTTGAGGGGAGAGGTTGAGCCGCATGCTAAAGGAAAGAATCCGTATCGGGGTATTGATGGGCGGAAAATCTGGGGAACGCGAGGTTTCTCTTGCTTCCGGCTGCCATCTAGTCCGAGTCCTAGACCCCACCCGTTATGAGGTCTATCCCCTTGAATTGGGCATGGATGAAAAGTGGTACCTCCACCACATGGACTCGCCGCTCATTTCTATGGACAGACAAATCGGCATGACTCCCCCAGAAGACGCCATATATGAACCCCCCACCGCTGAAAACTCCGAACTGGTGACAGGTCGAGTCATGAAGGCGAGAATCGATGTCCTTTTCCTCGCCCTTCATGGGCCGGGTGGCGAAGATGGGATTATCCAAGGTTATCTTGAGACATTGGGGATTCCCTATGTTGGGTCTGGTGTTCTCGCAAGCGCACTAACCATGGACAAAGCCCGATGCAAGACCTTTTTGAAGGCGATGGAATTGCCAACCCCGCGTTGGCTATTCATCAAAAAACCGGACTGGGACAAAGACTCCGAGGAGTGGAGAGAGAAGATCCTGGAGGAATTCCCGGACGGGATCGTAGTCAAACCGAATAGTTTGGGGTCGAGTATTGGGATCTCCTTGATTGAAGGAGGCGCGGACCCGACAGATGCAATCGAAACCGCATTTCGATCCGACAGCGAGGTTCTTGTCGAAGAGAGAATCATCGGCTCGGAGTTCACATGCGGTGTTTATGGCCAAGAGAACCCCGAAACTCTCCCGGTCACCGAAATCCGATCCAAAAACGCTTTCTTCGACTACGAATCAAAGTACCAAGCCGGCGGTTCAGAGGAAATCACACCCGCGGACATCTCCGAGGAACTGACAAAACAAATTCAAACCTTAGCCCTGAATTCACACCTCGAGTTCGGATGCAAGGGAATCACGCGGACCGATTTCATGGTCCGGGATGGAAAGCCCACAATCATCGAAATCAACACCATTCCCGGGATGACCGAGGTCAGTATTATTCCGCGAGCCTGTGAAGCGGCCGGTCTCGATTTCGAAGTTATCTTGGACCGCGTCATCGGCGAGGCGCTCTTTCGTGAAGAACTCATACCCGTTGCTTAGCCTTCCATCCGGGCGCCGGTTTGATGCCTGAACTCCCAGAAGTCGAGTCGGTTCGAAAGTATCTCGAGAAATCGCTTAAAGGGCGTAGAATTCTTCAAATAGAACATCGTTTCCCGGGAATACTGAGCACTCCTCCCCAAGCACCCTCTCCTCTTCTTCCAGTCCGATTTGTGAACGCGGATCGAAAAGGGAAAATGCTGATCTTGCGATTCGATAAAGATCAGACACTCCTCATCCACCTTCGAATGACAGGCCGCCTCTATTTCCCGGTGTCCGCCAAAGACCTCCTTCCCCACACTCACGTTCTGTTCATACTCGATAGGGGGCAGCATCTCGCCTATAGCGATCCGAGGAGATTTGGGCGTTTGATCTGGTTTGTGGGGAGATCCGATGACGACATACGTGAACTTCGTGCACTGGGACCAGATGCCCTTTCGGTTTCAGAAGAGGGTTTCGCCCATCTCCTAAGAACCCGAAATCGGATGATCAAGCCACTCCTCCTCGATCAGTCAATTCTATCGGGCCTGGGGAATATCTATGTGGATGAAACTCTTTTTCTGGCGCGTATCCATCCGAAGCAGATCAGTTCGAATTTATCGGGTAAGAAACTGGCCCGCCTCTGGGCAGCGACACAACAAATTCTTGAAAGTGCGATCGAGAATGGAGGGTCGACCATTCGAGATTTTGTGGGGTCCTCGGGCAAAGCGGGGGGGTACCAACAGTATCATTCGGTCTATGGCCGTGGAGGACTGGGTTGTGTCCAATGCGGACAAACTCTTCGCAAGGTCTTAGTCGCCCAGAGGGGGACCACCTATTGCCCGAAGTGTCAGCGGTTGCAATATCGGACAAAGGTGAGGTCATTCAAGAGGCGCTGATCAGCTGGTATTTCGCCATCCAGGAGTAACGCAGATTCGTCCAATAGTTCCTTCGGTCGGTGGGAGAGAATCTACGGATTGCTTCTTCGAAGCCTTTCTTGGCGTCTTCTTTTCGATCTCGTTTTTTCTCAAGCACCCCCAAACGGTATGCGGGTTCGCAAATGGAGAGGTTCCGGTCGAGGGCGGCACGATACCAGTTCGCGGCTTCATCGAGTTGCCCGGTCCCCTCAAAACATCTTGCCAGCAAAACTTGAGTTTTTCCGTACCCCTCGGAGGGACGTAGTTCCAGTGCTCGTTTCAAATGGTCAATGGCCTCGGTGTATTTCTCCTGATGATAGAGAACTGTTCCTAGAAGCGACTGACAGTGAGCATGATCCTCATGAATATCCACCGCGTCCTGAAGTTCTTTCTCAGCCAGCCCCCACCTTCGGGAACGAGCATAGATCTCGCCAAGCTCCATTCGCATCTCGAAACCGTGAGGATTCAACTTCCCGGCTGCGAGACGACGATAGAGCTGCGCTCGTTCTCTTCGGCTCTGTATCAGATGAAATACAGGGGCTGAGAAATAGAGTGCCAGGATGAGGAACGCACCCGATGTAAAGAGTTGGAATAACCAATTTAGCATAGTGAAGGGGAAAGTCTTAATGAAAAACGGACTTCCAACAAGTGCCCTTGAAATTCATCTCGGACTTATGCCTCTTGGGGGTTTCCGAAAATGAACCGGCATGTCGATTTTGAAATCAGGGCTGAAGCAAACTGTCGTAATACGTCCGAATTCGTTCTCTCCAATGGGGTGACACTTGATCGAGGTCTTTCCTCAAGAGCCGGGCCAGATCCTCTTCTTCTCCACCATCCAGCACATCGGGAAGAGTCGATGGCCCCTCATCGACCAAGACTCCGTCGGTTCTGAGAGCCCTTCTCTTCTGCTTGTAACCCTGGTTATGAATCGATTTCTCCGCGTCAAGCAGACGTTGGACGATGTTTTCTTGAAGATCGGTAACACGGTCACCCAACATCCCTTGCTCGAGATCGTCCTCCACCTGTTTCATCTGTTCCCCGGCCCCTTCGAGAGACCCGGGTTTGTTCTTGATGCCCTGGTATTTCTCTTCAAGGGCTTCGAGCTGGCGACGCG
>JAJDBZ010000068.1 GCA_029261095.1 Candidatus Omnitrophota bacterium
ACCAGCGCCGGTGTGTTCCAAAAACAGTTGAGCACACTGTTGAATGTCTTCTCCCGAACCGTCTGCTCCCAGGCTGCGACCGCGGCCTCCTGGAAAGTTTCATCTCCGGTGAGGTCGTAGGCATAAAAGAGGCAGGGCGCGATCGAGACATGATAGCCGCTGTTCTTGGCGAAATGCGGGTTGTGCGAATAACCATGGATATCTCCCGGTATCACTCGCGTCTGATTTTCCGCGAGAATCGAATCCGCCATTCCTACCATCAGGCTCGCCGCTTCGAGATCCCCCGTCTCTCGGTAATAGCGATACAGAGGCTCCATCAGTTGAGCGACCATCCAGGGGACATTCCCGCTGTAGTTCCAGTTGCCATGAACCTCCGGGTAAGTTCCCCTCCGCGAGTCCACACGGTTCTTGGCGATATCTTCGATGACTTTTTTTCCAGCCTCCCGGAAGATCGGATCGCCCGTCTCACGCAAAGCGGTCGCCAAAGTCATCATGATCCCTGCATGGTCGCGGACCGAACTCGCGCCCAACCCCCGGCCGGTGACCGCGACCTGTTCCGCCATCTGTAATGCGTCCCGGTAGTATTCGGTGTTTGCCCAGAGATGTGCGCCGGCAAATATCCCGTTAGCGCGGGTGATGGCATTCCAGGGATCCATCGTGGTGTGGTTCTCCCCATACCCATGAGGAAGCCCCACATGATCCGGGTGGTTCTCGCTCCAATGAATCATGTCGACATCCAGGTAATGGCGCACCGCACGGTCGAGGGCGTCGGCCCATTCACGGCTCCCTGAGATGAGGTAGGCCGCCACGTACCCCTGACGGACATCGTAGTACCCATTCCTCCAGGAATTCGTTCCCGAATAGATGATGTCCCCGAAATCGCGCAGGGTCTTTCCCCAATTGAATGTGGCCCCTAGTGGATCGGGGTGGTTGTCTTCCAGGAACTTCGCGAGTTCTTCACCCACCGACTCTGCAGGCGGAAGTCCCTCTCCCCAGACATTCGATCTTCCGAGATGTTCGGTATTGATTAGCAGAGGGGGTCGATTGAAGTTTCCCGCCAACAACGGGTAATCTTTTTCGGGATCGGTTTCATCGAATCGACAATATAAGAGTTCAAATGTCTTTGCCTCCCCCTGGGTGGCGGGATAGGGCCGAGGTTCGCCATCGAAAAAATACGGCAAGAGAGTGATCCTCACACTCGAATCGGATCGATCGATACGAAAGCGTGTCGCGTCCATTCCCTCGATCCACCTGAGTGAGAGGAAGTGATTTCGGTCTCCCACACTAACGACCATCCAACCCGGGCTTTCAACAACCAAATTGTCTTCATCATCAGTAACCGTTTCCACCCTATTCGAATATCCCAGTCTGATCGAGGATGCCGCCCTTTCAATTTCCAGGAGAGGGAGTTCCGCCAATTCCCCTGTGTGGTCCGGATCGAAACGAACCTCGCAAGAGGCAAAATACAGATGGGTTCTCGCCGCACATGTTTTCGAACCCGATGGGCGGCCTTCGAAAAAGAGGACCCCCTCCGGGGTGGTCCCAGAATCCCGAAAAACATCCGCGTGATCCGGAGATTGAGAAGGGTCGGCAACCGTAAGATGTTCCTCCTCCATGCCCGGCTGGGCTAGAAATTCAACCACTACCCACTTGGTCCAATCCTCTGAATGTTGGACAAAGTTCTCCACATGAGCTGGAATGAACTCTCCATTCGAATCGGCCAATGAAAGCATTTCCGGGGAAAGATGGATTCCCGATGGAAGAGGGATTCCACATCGCACCGGATACCCGCCTGTTGGAAGCGGTGTGGAACAGGACAGACGAAACGTGAATGGCGGCTGGATTGGTGACGCGTCTCTCTTTCCGATCCCTTCCGATTGACTCGCACGATCCCGCAAACGTTGTTGGGCCGGAGACATCCCGGGCGCCGCTTCCTCGGTCCCGCTCAAGATCTGGACATCTCCCCAATAAACATGAGTCCAATACTTCGCAGGGTCCTGCGGCTTCTCCGCCGCCACCTCAGTGGTGCTGATGTGCTGGGTGTCCGAAGCGAGTTTTATCCAGGAAGAGACTTTGTCGACGACCCTCAGTGTCACTGTGATCTTTTCTGACTCCGCGATTTTGGCTGGAAGATCTAACATCAAGGTCCCCGCCGCCTTTGGCGGATTGGCGTCCGCGACATCCGATTCCCAGAGCAGGCAATCATCCACCCAGATCTGTTTGAAACGATGACCATAAAACCCATCCCCACCCAACCAATTGTCGTTCTTCGCCCGCCAGAAATCGTTGAAGTAATCGTCGCTTTGATACAATGACAATCTCAATGGGGGCTTAAACTCGGAGGGAAGGGAAAGAGTGGCCGTGGCTTCACAATACCCGCCGGTGGCCGAGGGGAGCCAGGGATGGTGCATCACAAGCAAATCGCGACGGTCGATCCAGGACTGAAACTCGGCCTCATAGTGCAAGGCGAATCGGTCGATTGGAATGGGAGGATCACAGCGAACGGAATCCGTGGAGAGGATCGAGAAGAGAAGGGCAAGAAGAAAGAGCGGAGGTTTACGCATGAGAGTTTCCCTCTGGTTGAATCACGGAAGGGCGCGGAACTGGCGGGAATTCCACGGAAAAAAGACAAACATCTTGGATGCTTACGGTTCTGCGCTCTTCCGGTACCCTCCGCGCGTTTCCGTGATTCAAAAAAGAGCGACTCTCAGAGTTCGCTCTGCAGCACCCGTTTCAAGATCTTTCCGGTTGGGCTCTTCGGCAGCTCCTCCCGAATCTCGAACTCGGCGGGAACCTTAAAGGCAGCCAGTTTCTCTTTACAGAGGTTTTTGAGTTCGCTGGTCTCAACACTTGCCCCCTCGTGCAGGGAAACGTATGCCTTGGCATCCTCGCCTCGGCTTGGGTGAGGAATCCCTATCACCGCCGCTTCCTTGACCGCCGGGTGAGAGCAGAGGACATCCTCGATTTCTAGCGGATAAATGTTCTCACCGGCAGAAATGATCAGTTCCTTCTTCCGCCCAACGATGGTGGTGTAACCGTCATCGTCGAGTTGACCGAGATCTCCCGTGTGAAGCCATTCGCCGGTGATGGTTTGAGCGGTCACATCGGGGATCTTGTAATACCCCTTCATGACATTCTTTCCCTTCACCATGATCTCGCCGATCTCACCGTTTGCGAGACGGTTCTTGTCCTCGTCCCAGATCTGGACTTCGACTCCTTCAATGGTGGGACCGATCGTTCCAGGTTTGTGTTTTCCGGGCAGGTTCAGACTGACCACAGGGCTCGCCTCGGACAGGCCATAACCCTGGAACAGATCGATTCCGGTTGCCTCTTCGAAAACCTTTTTCACATCGTTGGGAAGCGCCGCGGCCCCGGATACACAGAGTTCCAGTTTTTGATATTTCAGACCCTTCGATTTCGCCAAGAGTCCCAACACCTGGAACATAGGGGCGACTCCGAAAAAGATGCAGCGGGAGTAAGTATTAAAAATCTCCGCTAACTTTGCTGGCTGAAATTGAGGGACCAGAACCGTCCGCGATCCGAGCTGAATCGGCAGAAGCATCATCGCCAACATGCCGAATGAATGAAACAGAGGTAGGACACATACAAAAGTGTGTTCCTTGGTGAATGGGTAGACGTTGATCACACTCCTATAATTCTCTATCAGATTGGTGTGAGTCAGCATGACCCCTTTAGGGGTGCCAGTGGTCCCCGATGTGTACATCAATACCGCGATGTCATCGTCACCTCGCGTCATCTCGGGGAGGTCTTCGGGAACCGGGTCCTCGTTGAAAAAATCCTCTGCGCAGAGGACCTTAATGGGAAGGGCCTTCGCCATCTCGGTCGCTTTCTCATAGAGGGGCCCCGAAGCGATGATGATTCGAAGCCCCGAATGCATTCCGATGGTCATGATCTCGGACTGCGAAAGCAGGAAATTAATGGGGACTGTCACCTTATTGGCGGCCAGAGTTCCAAAATATCCGACATAAAACCCGGGAAGGTTGGGCGCGAAAAGTCCGATGTTCAGTTCCGCTTCCGAATCCCCCGGAGCCAGCTCGATCAGTTTTTTCGCAAGCTTCTTCGAAGCCGCCTGGATTGCCCGGAAAGAAAAGTCCTTTCCCTCGATGCTCACACAGGGATCGTCGGGCTGCGCCTCGACAGATTTTTCAAATTCAGCGTACACATTGGCCATTGCTTCTCTCTCCTCGTTCCATCCCATGCCGGAAATACCCGGTGGTTTCATTCAGTGATGTTTGACTAGTGAAATGCTACGGGCCCCCTCGCGGGCTGTCAACTTCGCTACTCAGCCCAACCCCAACCTTCAAAATAATACCCCAATCCATGGTTTGGGAATCGGATCGGAAGTGCTACTATGGGATTGTCATCATGAAGGTTGAGTGGGGAAGAGAATAGGCAATGGCACTAAACCGAAATGACCGAATCGACTCTTATATCGATCAAGGATATCTGGTCATTGAGAACCTTTTGAACAAGGCCGAGGTGGAAGAACTGAAGACCGATATCCTGCGGATCGCTCGTGGGTCCTATCCGTGCGAGGAATTCCAAACTCTCGATCCCGGTTTGTCCGATGAAGCGGCCTTGGGTGGGTTCATCGCCATCCACCACCCCCATGAAATCAGTCCAGTGATTAAACGATATTGCCAGCATCCCGCTATATCGAGCATACTCGGCGATATTGTCGGCGCTCACCTTCCACACTGGGATGGAAGAGTCAAATGCATGCAATCGATGTTCTTCACCAAATCTCCGGGATCTCCGGGGCAGGCTTGGCATCAGGACGAACTCTATATTCCCACTCGGGATCGGTCTCTGACCGGCGCTTGGATCGCGGTGGATGACGCGGACATCGACAATGGCTGCCTCTGGGTCATACCAGGTACCCATCGAGATGGGTACCTTTACGACCAGGAACCGATCGGAGACACCTCAGAGTTCGATGGGAAACCCGAGTCGGTTGGTTTTGATGAGACACAGGAAGTTCCGGTCGAAGTCCCCTCCGGTTCGGTCGTCTTTTTCAATGGCCACCTCCTTCACCGGTCAAAGAAAAACCGCAGCGATCGCTATCGCCGCGCTCTAGTCAATCACTACATGAACGCTTGGTCACGTCTCCCATGGTTCGCCGATCCCGATCTCACCATTTCGCGAACTGATACCCGGAATGTCTTCATGGTGAACGGTGAGGACCCCTATGCCCACAAAGGCTATACTCAAAGCCGCGTCTACCTCCGGAAATCAGCCGAGGCCGAGTCTAAAGCCGGCACGAACCCATAGAATCGCTTTGACTTAATGTTTCCAGGTATAGTTCAAGTCATCGAAATAAACGCGTTGACCGTTTCCATCGATCCAAGTCGTGACAATTCCGAAACGGTTGAACTTTGTCCCCTCCCGTTTGTCTCCTTGGCCGAGATCCATGGTGACTGAATGACCATCCAGGGTCACAAGAATTCTCCCCTTACCACCCGCGCCTTCGGGATCGTAATCCAGGCTCCAGGCATGGAATGCTCCGTCGGGGTAGATCATTGGAGGATTCTCACCCCGACCCTGGCTTTGGCTGTCACCTTCGACACGGTAAGCCGGGTAAAAATTGAAACCATCCGAGGAAGGCCCCTCGAGAACCACTCCGAGAAAATTTTTCGGCAACCCCGAATCTTGAGCGGGATTCTTTTTCAGTGTCTCCTCCGAATGATAAAACCCGAGCATCGTCGAACTGTCCGATACTCCCATTCGCATCGAAACTTTGCCTGAGGCATGGATCGGCGCATCCAGGGTGAGCGTCTCGATAGGGTCTCCATAGGCCGCCATCCGCTCGGGGTATCGACAGTCTCCTCGGAAGATCAATCCCCCAATCTCTCCTAAAGATCGCCCTCCAGCGTACTGGGTTTCGCTATACCCAAAATCGAATCGCGGGCGGATGTTGGTGGTCTGATAAGTCCTACGGTTTCCATAGGCGTCCCAATCCGGGTCTCTGTTCAGGTCGACTTTCTCTCCATTGATCGTCAGGTCGGAGATCCAGGCATGACCCGCGTTGTCCACACTCTTCATGACATTTACCAACCCGAACCGGTCGAAGGTGGCCCCCTCCTTCCGGTGTCCGGGAAGGAGATCCCAAGCGGCTTTTCCATCTTCGAATGTGCAAGACATGGAACCGCCTCCGTTGTTCCCCTCCGGGTCGTAGGTGATTGACCAAGAATATTCCTTGGGCCCGCTCTCCGCCTCGATCGGATAGACTCGATCCGCCTCGACATCGTGACGGCCAATGACTGTGGCTTGAGCTTTCCAAAGACGAGTCGTGTACTCAAGATGAGGATGGAAAAACTTTCCTCTTCCGTTGATTCGAAAGACCAGTGTGTTCGGGGTCCGCCATTCGTTGATGGTTTGCGAGTTGAAGAAACCCACCAGGAAATGCCCTCCCCCCTCCGCCACCACGAGTTGTCCCGAAGCTGTGATGGGATCGTCCAGAGTCAGAGAGTCGATCGCTTTCCCATAATAGGCGGGTTCTCCGGCGGGTGTAATTCTCCCTCCAATCCTCGCGGAGTGGCCATCCGACTCCGGGACATAACCAAAATCCTGAACCACCTTCTCGGGTTCGCGGGCGGTCGATCGGTTGTTGATCCCGTCCCAACCCGGGTCCTCATCAAAGAACTCCCATTTTTGTTCACAGTATCCAGGGGTGGGCAGCATTGAAGCGAAGGTGAGAACGGCAATAAACAACAGGCGCCACTTTGACATGATCCAACTCCTCCATCCAGGCTGGAAATCTCAAGGTCATATAGATTCAATAATATTCGATTGTCAGGAGCTGATTAAGTGAGCATTTCTCGCTTGATTAAATTCGTGTGGAAGAGAAGGCTCTTTCCAGGTTGAGAGCAGAATGACCCTGAAATATCAGGGGCCTTCATGACCACGGTTGGTCACCACCAGATCTCCATCCGATTTGGTTCCGTTCGTGGGGGAATATATGACCGGATAAAGGGTGCCATGATGTCTATGCGGTCCTAAATGTCGCCAGATCTCTTCATAGTCGTTCGCGTCCGAGTCGAGATCCGCTCCACGACTCAGGATCATATAGCGGAGGCCAAATGTATTACCCCACTCCTTCCGAAGTCTGCCCCCCGAAAGATAGGTGGTGTACTCTGGAAGAGAATAACTCTTGCCTACATTGGGGTCGTTCCGTTGCTCTAGAAAGGGATCGTAGCAAAGGTCATTGATGTACTTTATTGGTGTGGTCAGCATGATAAAGGTGCAAAGTTCCCCAAGGTTTCCACAGCTAACACCGCGATTTAATTGCCAAAGGTTTATCCAAGGAAAGTTTGTTGACGACTCTCGTTCACCTCCATCGACATCCGGAGCATGAATTCCAAAATCGGAAAAATAAGCCTCATTTGCTGTCCTATAGGTGTGGAGACATCCCCGAGCACTGGTTAGCCTCGCACGGATCTGCGCCTCGAGAAAGTTTGGGAGTGCAATGGCGATCAGAATGAGAATGATCGCGATAACGATCAAGAGTTCGATCAGAGTGAACCCTCTGAATCTGGATTTGATGAAGGTCGAGTGGGAAGTCATTTGTCCCCTCCGAGGTTGGAATGGCCAACTTTAGACGATTGACCATGGGAACACAATGAAAATCTTGTGGTGAACTAAAAGCTAGGCATTAAACGAGGCTTTCTTCAGTCCCTCACAACACCCTAGGTTTTCCCTCGCCGTCGTTGACCACATGGGAATGAGCGGGGATGGAGGTTCCCGCTGGAAGGATCAAGTCGGATGTGTGCTCGTTGAGAATCAGCGCCTCTTCTCCAATGATCACATCTTTTTCCACGATCAGTCGGCCCGGCCTGAATTGAGCGGTTGGGACCGTTCGCAAAACCGCCGCCGCTCGGACCTTTACGTTTTCTCCGAATTCCACAAATCCACTGATTTCGCAATTCGGTCCGATTACCGAGCCCTCGCCGACTCCCACAGGACCAAAGATCCCGACATCGGTACCGATGAGAACGAAGTTTCCTATGAGAGGGTGGCGTTGTTTCACCTTGTCGGTCACCCCTCCTAGCGTGCAAGGGTAGATGACACACCCAATCCCGATTTTCCCGGTCTGGCCGGTGGTGATCCCACGATGCGGGTGATCCAGGAAGTTGGAGTCCCCAATATCCGTCTCCGGATGAAGGTCGGCCTGAAATTCCTTCGCCGATTCTTCCGCGATTAATCTTGGAAGAAAGGGAGTCGCCGCAGGTCGGATGCCATCCTCTTCATTCGGTTGCGCGGTGGCCAAGCAGTTGGCAATGCTGTGGTGCAGAAGCGCCCGCCATCCGGGATAGACCCGCCGCACCAGCTCGATCTGATAACCGTAGGCCTCGGTGAGTCCTTCTTCTTTCAGGAAATCCCGATAATGGTTCATGTCCCGTTTGCGAATGGAGGCAT
>JAJDBZ010000671.1 GCA_029261095.1 Candidatus Omnitrophota bacterium
CACACCTTACCTTCAGGTGATGGGATAAGGTGTGCTCCTATCCTATCCAGCTTCCCAATTTCTTTTGCAAGGTCTCCGACGTTTTCCTCGTAAAAGCACAGCAGAAGATAATGTCGAATTCAAGAAGTCAAAGGAGCACAAAATGAACAAATGGAACTTCGCCACCCTATTCCTCATCGGGAACTTTATCATCTGTATCCTTCTTCCTTTGGATGGTCCTCCGGACCATCCCGACTTCTCGGTCCCATTCTTCCTTCAACCAAGTATTTCCTTTGCTGAGACTTCTAACGATATCGTGGAACCAACAGTTGAAGAAGCCACGAAGGACTGGAAAGATCTCAACTGGCATTCTGACCTGCAATCGGCGACTCAGGTTGCCCTCGACAAGCGCTTACCGATTTTGATCGACTTCAGCACCAGCTGGTGCGGGTGGTGCCGAAAACTGGAAGCCGACACCTATAGCGATCCGAAAGTGTGGGAAAAGCTCGACGCGGAGGTGGTGCTTTGTCAAATCGATGGCGACCAGGAACGTGAGCTGACTCGACAATTCAGGGTTCGAGGCTATCCGACCTTGGTCGTCACAGACTCCAGAGGTAACGAAATACTCCGTGTGGGTGGGTATGTTCCTCCGGAAACATTTCTGAACACAACTTTGAGTTTTCTTTCTTGTATTGACAAAGTCGTCCGCTACGAGAAAGCGGTTCTTGACGGTAAGGTGGATGTTGAAGCTAATCTAAAACAGGAATTCGAGAATGCACTTCCGGAAAATGCTGATTTTCTCAATGAAACTGCATGGAATTGGCTAACCGCTCAAAAAGATTATTTTCATTCGGCTTTGGTCCTCTCCCAAAAAGCCCTCAACCTGGACCCAGAAAATCGAAGTATCCTCGACACCGTAGCAAAGGCACAAATGCTCACTGGAAACTTAGACGGGGCAGTCGCGGGATACCGTGCGTTGGCTCAGGTCGATTTCCCTAATTCCAAGATCAATCTCGCTTGCACCTTGGCCATGCGGTCGACAGGTGAAGACGGAAAAGAGGCTGTCCGCCTTCTGAGGGAATGTGTCGAGGAAGGATGGATCCCCTGATTTCAGAAAATTGCTTATTTGCATTCACACAATCTCCTTAACATCAGTCTGACGAAATGACTTTTCACTTCCTGGTCTCAATGATTAATCATTTCTCTTGAACACCTTTCCCATTAGCCTCTGGTCTTGCTAGAATGCTGTCTCATGTTTGGCAGAGGAGGAAAGCATGTCAGCTCAAGAGAATTTGCAGAGATTCTCGAAAGCAGCAATATTTCTCTTGATAGCAGGTTTGTTTCTATCTGCTCTCTATTTGCGGAGAGGGGCACCTCGATCTTCTTCCTTAGAAGAACCTAGTCAACCATTATTGGCTGAGGGGGTCCAAGAACTAAGCGCTGATCAGCAAAGAAAACAAAAAAAAGCGAATGCTTTGGATACTCAGGTGTATCGTCTATGGAAAGCCCAAAAGTATGACGAGGCTTTACCGGAAGCTTCACATGCGGTCCAACTTAAAAGAGAGATTTATGGCGAGACTCATCCGGAGGTGGCGTTTAGCTTATTCAATTTGGCGGCCCAATATGACGGTCTTGGGAGATACGACAGAGCCCTAGGGACACATCGTCAGGCTCTGAAAATACGCCTTCTGACCCTCGGCACTTCTCACCCTCTCACCGCCGAGTCTTACTTTCAAATTGGATTACTCTACCGTCAAATCAAACAACCTCAACTTGCTATCTCATCGTTTGACCATGCGATTCAGACCTGGAAAGATGCTCTTGGTATTGATCATGAACAAGTTCAGACCGCTCTTATGTGTCTCGGCGATACTTATCTCGAGATCGCAGATTTTGAAAACGCACAATCCACCTACATGGCTCTCCTTGCCATTCTCAAGGCAAATCAATCGGAGCACCCCACTCTCCTACATCAAATTGAGGTATCACTCCAAACCGTGCAAGTCCTGCGCGACTTGAATCCCGATCAGAGAATTCTACTTGAAGAGGCCAACCAACTCGACAGTAAAGTCAACCGCCTCTGGAAATCAGAGCGTTATAACGAAGCTTTGCCAATGGCAAAGCAGGCCGTTAAGTTAAAAGAACAAGTTTTTGGAAATGAACACCCCGAATATGGCAACAGTCTGTCTAATCTCTCGGCGCATTATTACGCCCTCGGTATGAAGGATTTGTCCATCGATCTGGCAAATCAAGTCCTGCAAATTCGCGAAAAGGAATTGGGCCGCTCACACCCTTCCACTTTGGATTCTCTTTACAACATAGGCATCATAAATTTCGATTCTCAACATTATGAACATGCGAAAGACTCCTTTGAAAAATTTTTGTCCTCTTATGTCTCAGCATACCCACGGCGAGAAGAAGACCAGCCAACTGAAAAGGCATATGACGCATTGATGAAACTTTTTGAAAGTTGTTATAACATTGAGCAGGAAACCGGATCCCCCGTTACAATCTCCAAGGACATTTGGAGCATGATGTCAGATTATTCACAGAAGAATCTTCCCGTCGTTCTAAACCAAATGAAAAAGGCCTATGATCTTTCAGATGACGATCCTCTTTTCGCTTTACCTCCTATTCAACTTTATCAAATCACTAAGACCCAACTACTTGATGTTGAGGTCCACAAACTCTTTTCAGCAGGGGATTATGACGGAGCTCTTGAGATTGCCAAGGAAAATGTATCTATCCGAAAGTCTATCCTGGGAGACAATCATCTCCTGTATGCCTTTGGTATTTTTAATCTTGCCGCGCAATATGATGCTTTGAACAATTGTGACGAAGCCGAGGCCCTTTATTTAGAGGCATTAAAACTTTTCCTAAAGCAAAAGGGGCGATCGAATCGAACCAGTGCCAGCATATCCTACGCATTAGCAGGTTTATATCGCAAACAGCAACGTCACCAAGAGGCCTTGAGGCTTCTAGAACCACTACTGCAAATCGATAAAACCGAGTTTGGACCTCTTTACCCTCAGCTCCTTGGTCTATTTTCCTTAATTTCTAGAGAGTCAGACGATATCGGAAAAGCAAGTCAATCTACCAAACAATTAATAGACATACAGGCCAACCAAAAAGGAACACATCACTATGAGGTGCTAGATGCTCGTTTGTATTCTGATTTTATAGAAACACTAGAAAGGCTCCCATATGATCAACGAAAAGAAATTCAATCCTCCTCCCAACTTCACGAAGAAGCGGTAGACCTCGCCGAGAGTGGTAATCCCGAGGAGGCACTTCCACTAGCCGAAGACGCTCTCAATATCCGTGAACGGATCTTTGGAGATGATCACCAGCTGACTGCACTAAGTCTATACACGCTGGGTGGAATATATGCGAGGATCGGTGAGAACGACACCGCCATGCCACTTTATGAAAAGGCGCTTGGTGTTCAGCGAGCGATTCTAGGAGAGTCTCACCCACAAACTCTACTCTCTCTCCTAGGTCTGGGAAGTATCCTGTTATCGAACAAACAATATGAACCTGCGAGACAATGCTTGGAGGAATGCTACCGGTTTATTGTTCAGAAAAACCTTTCCAAAAAGCTAGACCTAACGACTATTCTTGCCCATCTTGGTGATTGTTTTTTTGGAATGGGAAACCTTCCTGAGGCTATTCAGCGTTATCAAAACGCTCTGATAGCAGAGAATTCCAAATTACTAAAGAACGAAAAGTATTTACGGCGTGTGCTTAGTTCTCTCGGAAACTGTCATTTTATGATGGGAAATTACTGGGATTCGAAAAAAGCGTACCAAGATGCCCTCGAGTTTTTTAAAGAATCTGATGAGGACAGTGTCGCCCAGGAAGGGGATATTAATATTGCACTTTCCGCCGTGAACAAGGAACTTGGAGACCTTGACAAGGCAGTCGATTCTTTGGAACAGGCGATAAAAGTTTGTAGATCCAACCTGATTGCTGGTCGGCAATTGGCCTATGCCTACATGGGGCTGTCCGCGATCTATACTGAAACAGGGGACATTCAGAAAGCCAGTGACACGTGGATTGAGAGCCAGAAAGAATGGGCAATCGTCAAAGTCAAAGGATTAGAGGATAAATTTGCTTGTTCCATGGGTGAAGCCAATATGTATATTCGATCAGGAAAAATCGAAAATGCTCTTCGATGCGTTGAGGAGGCCTACGAAGTGTTTCAGAGCTCCGAGGAATCACGACATCCGGTGGACTCTCGTGTCCTGAAGAGCTTGGGGAGTATAAATCTTTTGATCGGGAACGACAGAGACGCCGAAAAGTATTTGTTGAAGGCCTTTAACGCATCCCTTGATCTGGGTGATCAAGGTTCCAATCTGCAGGCTTTTATTCTAAACGAACTTGGCTTTTTGCTATGGCTGAGGGGAAACCATGACAAAGCCGAATCACTCTTTGTTGATTCCTTACAGATCCTTTTGGGAAATTTGGAGACCTCCATCGAACAATCTTCCGAGCGACAGGCAATATTGATCGCGAATCAAATACGCGAGTTCTTGGGACCGTTGGTTTCGATAAGTGACAAAGATGAGGAAGTGTACGGCTACATTCTAACTTTAAAAGGCCTTGCAACTTACGCTCAGATTAACAGTCGAGTTCGAGAGAGTCCAGAGGAGATTGTCAAGCTGCAGAACGAGCTTGAGGCGATTTCAAATGACCTTGCGACTCAAAGTTTTCTAATCATTAAAGAAAGAAGTTTCTCTGAAGAGATACCCAAGGGAGAAACACGAGAAGAGATCGACAGATTAACCGTACGCAAAGAGGAGATTGAAGGAATTCTGGCTAATCAAAGTGCGGAATATCGGGAATGGAAGACAGGAAAAGATCCAATTCACCTCGCTGATTTCAGACAATTGGTACCAGATGGATCTGCATTTGTAGATTTTTTTGAATATGCAGGTTTACCTATACGTTCTTACGGCGGAGAAAGTGCTGATAGAGAGCAGCGGTTGGTTGCATTTATTCTGAAACATGCCACTCAGGTTCAAAGAGTTGACTTGGGACCTATGGGGCCAATTGTCAAGTTGATAAGGAAATGGAAATCTTCGATCGCAGAGGGAAAGTCCGCAGACAGTATGAACATATCTCAAAATCCTAGCGATCTCTTGCATGAATTCAGACAACTTATATGGAATCCCCTTGAAGAATATCTGTCGGATGCAGATCTACTACTTATTTCACCCGATGGAGAACTGAACAACTTTCCATTGTCCGTTCTACCAGGAAAATCTCCAGGGACATGTCTCATTGAGGATTACAATATTGTTCGTGTCCCAGTTCCGCAACAGCTTCCTCAGATTCTAAAGAATCCAGATGATGACCCGGCTGGTCAAACGAGCCTGTTACTGGTCGGAGATGTAGACTACACAGGGGCAGGAACAGTGCGTCCGAGCATGTTGTCCTCTGCCGATGAGGTCGAGGATCAATCCCAGGACCTCGCCTCATTATCCATGGAAACTACTGTCCCGAGGGGTGGGGGTAGTCTTTTCAATTTCTCTCAATTGGCCGGCACCAAAACAGAAGTGAAAGGAATTAGGGATTTGTTCAGCAACGTATTTCCTACTAGCTCATCTAAGATCCTTTCTGATGCCGATGCAACGGAGGACAACTTTCGCAACTCAGCTCCTGATTCACGCTTCATTCATCTAGCAACACACGGTTTCTTTGCACCAGAGAATTTGAGAAGGGCTTTTGTGCCGATGGAAGAGATGTTTGGATTTGAAGTGATCGGTGGCCCGAGCGTAAACATAGCCGGGTGGCACCCCGGACTCTTGTCAGGCATCGCTATGGCAGGCGCCAACCAAGAGCCACTTCCAGGCAAAGACGACGGAGTCTTGTCCGCCCTTGAGCTTGGGACATTGGATTTGACTGGAACGGAATTGATGGTCCTTTCCGCATGCGAAACAGGTCTCGGAAAAATCGCCGGCGGTGAAGGTGTTCTTGGTCTTCAGAGAGCCTGTCATGTTGCTGGCGCACGAACAGCGATCACGAGTCTGTGGCAAGTTGATGACGCCTACACTCAAGCCTTGATGGTCCGTTTCTATGAGAACCTATGGAACAAAAAGATGGGTAAACTCGAAGCCCTAAGGGATGCCCAGTTGGCTGTCCTGAATGGTGAGATCGGCCCGGGCTCTTCCATTAGCAGATCACAGGACGTAGAGGATGATACTGAAGTATCCTCAGAACAATCGTCGTCGCGGGGAGTTGGAGCCATTGTGGAGGTTGAAGAACCTGACAGGAAGAGAACCCATCCCAAATACTGGGGAGCCTGGGTCCTATCGGGGGATTGGAATTAGTGTTCTCGTTCCGTTTACTCACGAATGAATTTTGTTTATTCACG
>JAJDBZ010000672.1 GCA_029261095.1 Candidatus Omnitrophota bacterium
AAGGAAAGAGGTCTCCCCTCCGGTGAGTGAGACTCCCCGCGCAGCGCCGAATGATGAGCCCCTCGAGGTCGAAGAAGTGTCATCCGATTTGATTGCCCACCCATTGGAGTCGGTGATTGTCGGAAAAGCCGAAGAGAACAGCAACGAGATTATCGGTGCGCCTCTACCGCCCCCGGCCCCTAAGGAAAGTCAATTGGAGAACGAGATTTCAGTTCCTAATCGGCAGGTCCAAAGGGTCGCTGCGGCTAAGCCCGCCCCGGTCCCAGTGGCAGAAGTTATCAACCTGACCGGCCTCTCACCGGCCGCGGTCCCTCAGCCCGCGCCGAAGAGGAAAGAGACAACACCGATCTCGACTCCGGCGTCTGACCCAGTCGTCATCATCGAATCACCGGTTGAAGAAAAAGCGCCTCAACAGGTTCCGATGACCGTGGTTGACCTACGCGGAAAAACGGTGAAGGAAGAACCCTCCCCGGACCTCAGATCTTTCTTAGACCCATCCATTTTGGATGCCCTGAAACAGATGGAACAAACTGAGAACGGAATTTCAGCGGGTCCGAAGGAACTGGTGCCACCGGTTGATGCTGTAGACCCATGGAGCCCTCTTTCCAACGACGGAAAAAACGATGTCATCTCCGGGGTTTCAACCCCTGTTGTCCCGCCAATGCCAGCGGCGAATCGACCTGAAGCCGCACTATTAATCGCACAAAACGAATCAGGAGATCAGTCCCTGGTTCCAGCGGAAGACCAATCCAAGCAAAGGTCCTGGTGGAAGCGAATACTGGGACGAGATTAATTCAGTTAGAGGGGAAGTACTTGAACCATGGAATTGGTAGACCTTTTGAAAGGGATGCTGTCGCAAGGCGCCTCCGACCTGCACCTTGCAGTCGGAAGGCCCCCGACCCTTCGTGTCGATGGGGATTTGGTGGACACAGATTATCCCCCTCTCAATCCCGAAGAGGTAAGAAGACTTGTCTATAGCGTGTTGACCGATACCCAGAAGGCGAGATTCGAACGCGAAAAAGAACTCGATTTCTCCTTGGCGGTCACCAATCTTTCACGATTCCGTGTTAACGTTCATAGCCAGCGTGGGACAGTTGCGATGGCGATTCGAGCGATCCCTTACGAAATCCGTACCGTTGAAGACCTCCGACTCCCGGCCGTAGTCAAAGACCTCTGTACACGTCCTCGCGGCTTGATTCTTGTTACCGGCCCCACGGGTTCCGGTAAATCGACTTCTCTGGCCGCAATGGTGGATCTCATCAATCGATCCAGGAAGTGTCACATCATTACGATCGAAGATCCGATTGAATACATCCATGAACACCGCCTGTCTTTGGTCGAGCAAAGAGAGTTGGAATCGGACACCCACAGCTTCGCCTCGGCGCTCAAATACGCAATGCGCCAGGACCCCGATGTCATCCTAGTGGGCGAGATGAGGGATCTGGAGACTATACAGTCGGCGATTACTGCCGCAGAAACCGGTCACCTCGTCCTGGCGACCTTGCACACGAATGATGCCTCTCAAACAGTCGACCGAATGATCGACGTGTTTCCTCCGCACCAGCAACAGCAAATCCGGATTCAGCTCGCCGCCGTTCTCGAGGCGGTTATTGCACAACAGCTCCTTCCCACATCGACCGGAAAGGGACGTGTTGCGGCTGTCGAAATTCTCATCGGAACTCCCGCGATCAATGCATTGATCCGCGAAGGAAAGACCCAGCAGATCACCCCAATGATGGAAGCGGGGCAGAAATATGGGATGCAGACTCTCAATCGCTGTCTGCTCGAACTGCACAAGAAGCGAATCATCACTTACGACATGGCCATGAGACGGTCACAGAATCGCGAAGATCTCGCGAGAATGATTGAGGAGATGCAGTCGGAGTCTGGACAACCTCAAAGGGCGAGAGCGTGAGTGGGGTTGAGAAAATGATCCAGGAATTCACGAAAAAACGTCTCTCCTCAAAGCGCTTCAGTCATGTGGAGAGAGTCGTAGAAACCATCGAACCCATTGCATGCGAACACGGGCTCGATCCAGTTCAGGCCAGAACCGCCGCATGGTTGCACGACTGTGCGAAGGAGGAGTCGAAATCGAGTTTTCGAGAACTCATTGAAAAAGGGAAGATCGATATCGACCCCGAAACACTCGACTGTCCCAAACTTTGGCATGGATACCACGCCGCCTATTGGGGAGAAGCCCGGTTCGAGGTGGCGAACGATGAGCTCCTGGACGCCGTTCGGTATCACCCCACAGGCGATGCCGGATTGTCGGATTACGGTCACGCGCTCTTCATCGCCGACTATTGCGAACCGGGCCGTGGGCTTGAAGGAACAGCGAAGATCATCGAGCTCGCCAAAGACGATCTAAAAGTCGCCGCACTAAAAGTGGTCGAACAGAAAATTGAATACATTCGAGGGAAGGGCAAAGAGCCTCACTCTCGATCCCACGCCTACCGCGAGTGGTTATTAGGCGGATTGAGCAACTGATGGAACAGAAGGGCGACATTCTAGAAAACGATCGCAAGAAAGTGTCGAAGGCAAAGTCAAAGAAACTCGGGGCAGAAGACCTCGCAAAACAGTTGGCGAAGTCTATTGACGACAAAAAGGGAGAACGAATCGAGGTCTTGGATCTGAGAGGTCTTACCATTTTGGCCGATTTCTTTGTGATCGCCTCCGGAGCGGTCAGGATTCAGATTCAAGCAATGGCCGAAGACGCGATTCGTCACGCTAAGAAGTGCGGCAACAAAAATAAATCGGTGGAAGGTCTTCAGGATTCTGACTGGATTCTGATCGATATCGCCGATGTCGTGGTTCACTTAATGACTCACGAGAGCCGCGATTTTTATCGACTCGAAAAACTTTGGGGCGATGCCCCAAGGATTAGTTGGAATACCGAAACGAACGAAACGGAGAAAGAATGAGCCAGTTTTTGATCGTTCCACGAAACTCACACCTCGCCACACGGGCCGGAAGAATCCTCTCCACCGTGTGGATCGGTGCATTTTTGCTGGGCTTTGGCCTTTTCCTACCGGAGGCGCGAGCCGATTACGGTTCCCTTGGCGGTCAAAGCTTGGTGGTGCCCGGACAGGGTATCACTGCGACCAGCCGAATCACCGAGGTCGTACGAATCGACATCGCTGAAACCAACACGGACGATCTCCAAACCCCGGTTTTCGATGACGATGGCGGTCTCGAAATTCGGCGTGTCCAAGTCGGATTCAGCGATTTTCGTGGCATTGATCCGACCAATCCCGGCTCCGAGATTGCTTTCGTATCTTTCTGGCGGATCACCCAGGATATCGACAACCCGCTTTTCGATTTCCAAAACGACTTTGACCTTTCTCTAAGCGGCGGAAGTAACATCCTCTTGGCTAGGCAGAGAGTGACTGGCTCACAGGTGATATTGAACATCCCTTGCGTGGAACTCGCCGACAGGTCCAATACCGCCGCATGCCCTGCGGATGTGGACATTAGTTTGGTGGATAGCATGAGCGATCCAGTCAATTTCAACACCCAAATTTACCAGGGTGGTAATGCATTTGTTCTGAACCGTGAAGTCACCTTCTTCGTTGCTATCGAAACCGACGCAACATTTGACAACAACGACCAATTCGCAGTTCAAGTGACATTAAACGCAGCCGACATCGCACACCAGAATGGGTCCGGCAACTCCTTCGGAACGCGTCAGTTCGGGTCGAACATCATCACCGGTGTCGACTCCGCGGGCGATGTCATGCCATTCCCGGATATTGTAACCGGTGGCGCGAATGACTTCTTCTACCCGTTCGAACCCCACAACTATCCCGACCTCTTCAGTCAACATCCGGATGCTTTGAATCTCTTGGAGGACATGGAAGTCCCCGAACTCATTCCTTCCGAAAGCAGCCGCACAGCAGTTCTCGGAATCGAACTCGCGGGTGTCCACTCGGAACTCCGAGGGATGAGACTCAATTTCACTTCAGCTCGAGAAGGACGAAACAACGATCAGGACTATTGGGCCGATGACCCGCTTGGCACCCCGGGTGTCTACGATCCACACATCGATGAGATTTTTAGAAATAATACAGAGACCACGAGTATCTTCGACCGAGACACCGAGATCATCGAGTATGATCTTGGTGATGATGTTCTCTTCGCAGGTGCCACCCCAGGGACCCAGACGACACAGAAGGGTTTCGATGACGACACCGATGGATTGACCGACGAAGAACTCCCCAATGGCGAGGACGACGACAACGATGGACTCACCGATGAGGACATTTCGGTGCCTGCGATTCACCCACTCGTGGATGAGGATGCTCAGGACTATTGGGCTTGGTTCGATGTCAATCTCGACGGTCTCTATGACCCTGTAGTCGATGAACTCTATTTTGACGCCAACGGCAACGGTGCTTTCGACCTTAGCAGTGGTATTCCTCAGGTCAGTGAAGTCCCAGAACTTGTTTATGGCGGAGCCGATGGAGTAGCGACCCTCAGACAGGGCGATCGATACGACAGCAATCTCGGGTTCGGTGTGGACAACAACGGCGATACGGTGCCGGACACCTTCTTTTTCCGCCTCGATGACGATGGCGACGGGGAAGATTTCAGTCCCCTGTCCCCCAACATCTATGCCACAGTCCCCTCCTTAATCGCGGATGGATACCCGGACAATCCGTTCATTCGGAACCCCTACTTCTTTCAATGGAGAGACGCTGACGGTATCTATGATCTCGTGAACGCCGGCGCCGCATTCGCCGGTGTCAAATTGGCGGATGGAATCGACAACGATGGAGATGGTGAGCCAAACAGTCCCACCGATGGATTTGGCCGAGCGCTCGCTGATGGGATCGATAACAATGGAAACGGTGAAGCGGAAAGCCCGCCGGCCCCCGGAGAGATCCTCGGAAACGGGATTGATGACAACGGAAACCTGCTCATCGACGAAGTCATGGCAGATGGAGTCGACAACGATGCGGACGGGTTCACTGACGAAGGCATTGACGAGGGAATCGATGAGGGCATCAACGAAGACTTAGGCGACAATGCCTTCAACGCTTTTACGACTCGGAGAAACGCTTTCGATACCTTTGACAGTTTCCTTGGGGACATCGACTCGATAGTTCTCTACCAGGACAATGGCGACGGTCAATTTGATGCCATGGCAGACACTCCCATCTCGCGTCACGACCCCGAACAGGTCGATTGGGTTTGGGACAGCAATCGTATCACCGCACCGGTCTTATCGATGTTGATAACTGTCGACTCGACAATCAACGGCGGGCGCGGCGCGATCATTCCAGTCACCGATGATGCCACTTACGATTTCTTTGTGGTCATCACACTTGATGGAGATGACCGTGGCGATTATTTCCTCCCGGGACAACGCGAACCCAATCCTTCCGATGACGAACAGGGGATCATCTTGCTCGACTATGAGGGAGTGAAACCCGGTGACAACTTCATGATCTCGCTAGCCCGAGGAAGCACTCCACTACTCGGTGGCGGTCTCTTCACCGATGTCGGTTTCCCCAACGCTTCCGAACATTCGAAACCGGGACACGCGAAACTCTATGTGGACGACATCATCGGTTATGTCGAGGATACAGTTCAGGGCGATGACAGCCTTGGATTCGCGGTGGACCGACCCGAAAGAGTTCCGGTGGCCACAGACGACGACATTTTCGTTGGCAACCCTTATCTCGATGCAACCTCCAGCCCGGTTGGCGTGATCGGAATCGATGTTGCCGACAATCCTTTCCAGGACGAGGATGAACAGGATTTTATTGATAGTGTCACGGTCCTGATTGAACCGCTCGCTAACGATCTGATGACTCGGGATGTCACCTTTGAAGGGACGTTCGATGTCAATCTCGGATCTCCCACCAACGCGCTACCCGATTTAATGCCACTTGCGAGGAACTCCAGCGGAGGCGTTGGTCTTTACCGAGACAATCCAGAGGCTGGTATTCCTGGTGGTTTCGACCCCCAAGATCTCCCGGTGGATCTCCGAGAGGATTTCCTCCAGTACGAAGCCGGACCCGGCAACACGGTCAAGGTGACTTTGACCCCAGTGGACGGACTTGAGATACCAGGAGAAGACTCGACCCTCGACAATGTTGGCTACGATTACTACGTCGTGGTTCGCACAAGTGATGGGATCGACTACAGGGACGCTTTCAGAATTCAACTACCCGATGGCGGAGTGATGTTCCGAAGCGGTCCTAGTGTCCAGAACAGTGGCGCCATCACCGATTCGATTGCCGCGAATGTCCCGACCATTCTTGAAAACCTGACTGATTTCGATCCCGAAACCATTGTCGCCAACATCCCGGCTTCCGAGTCCGGAGTGGCCGCGATCGGTATCAATATGTATGACCGAGTGGGAGCTGACAACGGCTTACCCACCAATATGAATTATGCGCTCATCAATTTTTCGAATGTCGGTGGTGATACTCAATTCACATTGCAGGATCTCGCTCCAATTGGAACCGGTCCGAATAATACCATTCGCGCAACAGACGGTGTCGCGATTTTCCGTGATACAATCCGTGACGATCCAAATGCCATTCCGGGCGAATTCGACGAGACCGATCAACTCGTTCAAGCAGTCCCGTTGATTGGGAATATTGACGGATTTCCTAACTCCGTCTTCCTCTTCCTTGATCCATTCGGAGACGATCCCCGGGGTGACTATCAGGTTGAAGGTGCCGCGGGTGTTCAGGACGCGGCCGGCGATGGGGTACGAGGAGAACGCGTTCCGCCCAATGACACTGGAGCCTATGAAGGCAACGACTACTTTGTAGTCATTCGGCCCGATGCCGACATTTCGAACGGTGACGACTTCATCGTTCAGGTGCGCCCGCTTGTTAACAATGATGTGGTCGAGTGGCCGCTCTTCTTCACCCCGGATGTTAATCAGCCCAACATCCACGACCTGTCGCTTGACGCTCAAACGGGCCCCGCGACAACGACCACACTCCCGCAGGAAGTCAATGGAACTTTCCGCCTGAACTACTCCTATGAGGCTGAAGAGACCAACACTTATCTGGCCAACGTCCAAACCGATACGGTGATCGAAGATCTCACAATCATTGGGGAGACCATCGAAGCGAACAGCCCGCCGAGGGGGATTCTCGGTATCGATATCATGGACCAGGGTGGCCCAGACCGAGAAATTGTGAGAATCGATTTCGACGTGATCTCTCCGCTGATCACAGCGGACAACTGCCCGAGTGCAACCATCGAAGACTTTAATCCGTTTTCGCCAACACCAAATTCAGGATTCGCCCTTTATTCCGACAATCCCAACGGTGGAGTGCAGGGTGCATTCGATGGGACCGATCAGTTCCTCCCCCTCGTCCCGAGTGGGTCCAGCGCAGTCCAGGATCCCGGCGGTGACGGAATTCTGGGAACCCCCGACGATCCGGGGATTATTCACGTTTCCATCACATTCTCTCCAGGCGTTCAAGTGCCTGATGACGATTCCGGAAACAACTCCGGTCTCGATTTCTTTATCGCGGTCCGGACCAGTAATTCGATTTCGTTTTTGGATCAGTTCCAGGTTGAGCTGACCGCTAACAGCATTTTCTTCCAATCCGGCGCTTCTTTCGGAAACACCTCGGTGACCTCACATTTAGTCACCACTAATGTGCCCGTGTTCCCCACCGACACTACGGGATTCTTCGGTGCTTCTTTTGCGCGGAACGATGGGCCGGATGATGTTATTGGACTCAACTTCTTAACCTCCACCAAAGAGAATCCCAACACCTCCAATGAATCGCTCGAATCGCTGATCGTGGAGATTAATAAGGTCGGAGACTCTTCCTTCACCAACAGCGACCTAGCCCCGCTCTCGGCGGCGGCGAATAGTGGTATTGCTCTCTATTATGACAACGGATCTGTCGACGGCCGTTATGATCCAGCCGACACTTTCCTCCCGCTAGATTTCGTTCCCTTCTATACCGGGGAGAATGAAGTTTTCATGCGACTTGACACTCCGCTGCCACTTCCACCGAGAGACGATTTCATCCCTGGGGACGATTTTGGCCCCGATGTTTACGTGGTATTGCAGACCAGTGGTTCGATCACTCAGGACTCTGTCTTCGATGTGACAGTCCGGAACATTCGGTATGTGAACACCGTTTCAAGGACCTCTTTCACCACCGGTCCCATCGATGGCGGATTAGTCAATGAACCTCCATTCCTTGAGCTGGTGAATCCGATGGTCGGCGATGCCACAAACAGTCTGTTCACCGTCTTGTGGGAGGACTTCGATCCGGATAGCAACGCCGATATGAATTTCTTCTATGTCTCGGAAGCCGATTTCCAGACAAACTCATCCAGTTTCAATGGATTGACATTGAACTCCCTTTTCGCAGCAGACGGGACCACCCGCGCGGAAGGAATCAAAGAAGACCCAGATGGCGGGACGAACGATTCTTTCCCCTGGGATGTATCCCTCGTGAACACGTCCAAGTTCGAACCCGCGGACCCACGCATCGCTGAACTGAGAGTGGGTGGGGTCATTACCGACGGGATCATCGATTTCACTGATGCGAGCCCGAGTTTCCTGACAGTGACTAACGCGACCCCGACTCTGAACTTCACCAATTTCTCCGGTGGTGGAATCACGCCTGGAGATCCCCCCACTGTTCTTCAGGGTCTTCAATTCAACATCGGACTCAGCGCCAAAGACCCGGAGGGTCGAGCCTCGGCGGATGTCTACCTGGTTGATGAGACCGCCATGGGCGATTTCCTCACCCCAGCGGCCAACGCGCTGTTCCAGAGCACGTCGCAAATCTCTTCGGCTTCGATCGAGGCCCTTTCGCCCGGAAATGTTTACCGGGTTAACGACGCAATTATCGAAGTGACTCAATCCACAACCATATCTGTGCCAGTCTCCGGCGGTCCCGGCAGCCTCTCTAGCCAGCTGGTTTCGGGATCGGCCAGAACCTTTGCCGCATTGGCCCACATCCGGGACATTGTCAGCGGCAGCCGTGAGTTCGACAACGGAAACATTGTCAGCCCGCAATCCGTCAGGATTACGGTCCTGCCGAACAGCCCGCCCACATTCGCCTTTACTGGCGATCTTGCGGGTGGTGGCACTGCCTTCGAGACCGATGGCGACGATCGTTTCCAACTAACCTGGATCGACTCGGAACCGGATGCCGAATCCACAGCATTGATTGACCTCTTCTACATTCCGCCGACAGGCGGCCCTCAGCAGGTCCTTCGTGGATTGCCTCCCGGATCAGCCGGTCCTGTGATTCCCGCAACTGACATTGCTCAGGTCGACCCGAACGATTCATTTACTTGGGACATCTCCGGTCTGAACTCTGGAACCTATCGGATACGCGGAGTCATCATGGATGAGATCGCTCAGGACAGCGATGAGGGATTTGTCGTGGTCAATCGACCTTCGGACTTCTCATTCGTGAACCCGACACAAGACCGTACACAATTCGCGGGAGTCAATCTGCTCATCGAATGGACCGATAGCAATCCCGACTTCGATGATGACGAACAGATCCGTTTCTTCCTACGGAATACCGCGACCCTATCCGATATTGCCCTTAACACGACGCCGATTCCCATCAGTGATGGCGCCGACCGTCTGGAGGCATCAACCGCTTCGCTGGCCCCAGGAAGCTACAATCTCTTCGCCACACTCACTCCTCCACCTCCGAATTCCGCAGGTCTCTCCAGGACCCTGTTCGCAAGAGAAGCCGACAACAGCATGGTCGTGATCACACTTGAGAATAACGATTCACCCCAGCTGGTATTCGACCCACTGGATCTTTCCGAAGTGGTCGAAGCGAATCCGGGTCTGTCTGACGCGGACCAGGGGGGCGTTGTGGCGAATGGTAACGCAAAGATTCCCGTCGTTTGGGAAGACATGGACGATGCTCCCCAAACCGCCACGGTCAGACTCTTTGCTGCCTCCAATGTTTCGAATTCATCCACCTTCATTCCGCTTCAGGGTGAAAACCCACCGAATCCCGGAATCGTAGGGAATCAGGTCAACTTGGTGGATGACAACGGACCTGGTCCTTATCCCTCGCACGGGACTTTCGCAGTAGGCGCTGCCCAAGATGTCTTTTTCTGGGATATCAGCGACCCGAACCAGGTTCCACGCGGGAATTACGCCATCGTGGCAATCGTCGATGACACGATCAACCCAGCACTGCAAGTCACCACCCCGAACACGATCGCGATTAACCGTCGACCCACGGTCGAATTTACATCCAACCTCTCTTCCCCGATCACTCGCGGGGATGATGTCACTTTGAACTGGAATGATTCGGATCCGGATAGCAATGCCCGAATCAGAATCTTCTATCAACTCGACAACAACCTTGATGGAACCCCGGACACAGCGATGAAACTGATTCAGTCCGCTTCCTCGATCGAAGAGAACTCAGAAGGCGTCGGTTTCGATTCGTTTACTTTCGATACGGCACTCATCAGCCCCGCTCCACCTGCGGCTTTCGGCCTCTTCTTTACCATTACAATCGAAGACGAATCCAACAGCGATTTCGACACGATTCCCGATGCGGGCGGCGGTGTTGTGGTGAATCCCAACGATCCACCTTCCTTGGCACTGATTCGTCCCAATGTCGATATCGACCAATTGGATCCCAATACTGGTTTCATCCATGTCTACCCTGATTATTTGATTGAGCAGGCGACCGCCCCACCGGTAGTCAAGATCGAGTGGGACATGGGAATGGATGACAATGTGGCCACCACTGTCGCCCTCTTCCGGGACGACGACCGTTCCGGAGGAGATGGATCCCCACTCGACCAGGTCGATGTCCTTGGCCAGGATTCAAGCAACCTTCCTCTCGATGCAACTGGAGTCTTTTTCTGGGATGTGTTCGATGTTCCCGCGGGCGACTGGTATATCTATGCCTTGGTGGATGATGGGGTCAACACGCCTGAACCGATCTACAGCCCTGGTTTCATTCGGGTCAATCAAACCCCTGAGTTCCAGTTCCTGAATCCGGATGGGTTCGATGACAGCGTGTTCCGTGGGCAATCCTACACCATAGCCTGGGCGGACGAAGATCCAGATAGCGACGCCATCATCAATCTATTCCTGGACAACGATATGGACCTCAACAACGGATTTGGTTCGAATGTTGCCGACCTCAATGGTGGCGACCTTGGCCTCAATATCTCGGAGGACGATGAGACGGATTCGATTCCGGTGAACACGGCTCAGCTGGTTGCGGGCGACTATTATGCCGTCGCCCATGTCGACGATGGAGTCAACCGACCATTGCTCTTCCAATCCGCATTCCCGCTTAAAATCAAAGCCACATCGGGGGCTCCTCAGATCACCATTACGACACCCTCCGGTGGGTCTCCGACCGACCCATTTGTGGTCACCACCCCGAGTTTTCTTGTGACTTGGCAGGATGACCCGATACCGGACGCGCGTCGCGATCAGTCTTTCATTCAGTTTTTCTGGGACACCGATTTCTTCGGGAATAACGGTACCATTCTTTCCGGAACCGACGTTGCGTTCGATGGTAGCGTCATCAATGCCAACCGCATTCCTGTCGAACTCAAGCCGACCAACCCTCCCATTCCAGAGAATCTGCGAGACCAGGACCAGTTCGAGTTCGATGTCTCCCAGTTCCCGACAGGCGAGGTTTTGTATCTCTACGCCCGGATCACGGATACGGGTGTAGTCGGTCCGGACGGCGAAATTGTGGGCGGTGGTGTGAGTTCCGAGTTCTACCAATCCAACGCCTTTGTCATCAACGCTTCTCCGACGTTCCGTTGGATTGTTCCGAGCGCCCTGACCGACCCGGTTGTCAATGCTCGAGGCAATCCGCTCGATGTCATCTTTGAAGCGTTCGACCCGGACAGCGTGGCACTCATCGACCTCTTCCTCGACGACGATACAGACAGCACGGACGGTTTGATTCCTGTCAAAGACCCGGGTCAAAACCTCCAGGAGATGGATGGGGCTTCCACAGTGACGCTCAACTTGGCCGATGAAGTGGCTGAAGCCTCTGTGGAAAACACAGACCTTGTCTATTATCTCCTCGCTCAGATCACCGATGGAGTAACCGTCACCGAAGTGTATTCGGCGCCATTCACAGTGACTAAGAATCTTCCTCCGTCGGTTGAGGTCGTTACACCGAATACGGAGATGGTCTTGCCGAACGAAGGCGAGTTTCTCATCGAGTGGAGCGATGACGACCCGGACAGCAACGCCACCATCTCGGTCTTCCTCGATTTCGACATGGTTGGAGGGAATGGGATCATCGTTCCTGGAACCTACGAAACCACATTTGGAACCTTCCTTGATGGAAGCGCCATCCCAGAGAAAGACGATAACGGTCGTTTCGTGGGAGGGGGAGTCCGTCTTGATGAATTCATCTGGGATTTGGCCGCGACCGACCCCGGAACCTATTTTGTTGGAGTCCGAGCGGAAGATGGGGCCAATGTCGTGTTCGACTACAGCGATGAGCCGATCATTATCAACACCCCACCTTCGCTGACTTGGATCAATCCACCACCCCAAGGGGCCGATGTCGTCCAGGGAGAATCCTTTGACCTCCAGTGGGAAGACGAAGACGATGATCAGGCGACTCTCATCTCATTCCTCCTCGATCCCGATGGCATTACCGGAAATGGGAATGAGATTCCTGTTCCCGGTGGGACGGTCTTGTTACAGGATGAGATGGACAACCTCTCTTTCAACACGGGAATCATCAACATTCCCGCAGGTGAAACCGAGATCTCGATTACCCCCATCGCGATCCTGAACGACGGCGTCAATCCACCGGTCACAGTCAGAGCGGATGGCCAAATCATCATTGATTTCAATGATCCACCTCGGATCGAAGTTCTCGAACCGAGAAGAGAGGCAGTTCTCTTCGACGATCTCTTTACTCTCAAATGGAACGATTCCGATCCAGACTCTTCAGCATTAATCGATTTCTTCCTTGATGAGGACGATCGAGGCGCCGACGGATTTCCGATCGATGGTGCACAGGATATTGAAGAGGATGATGAGACCGATGAGCTGGAGGTCGATTTCTCCGGCGCCCCACGCGGTCGTTACTACATCTATGCGGTGATTGACGATGGATTCAACCGACCCTTCGTCGATTATTCACCCGCGCCGATTAATCTGCTCTCCGGAACAGAAGTGGTCCAATATGCGGTGTACCTCCTCAGTTCATTTGGTGACATCTTCTCTGTTGGCGATGTCGACTTCGAGTTTGAACTTCCTGGTAAGGGCGCTGAGTTGGACAACTACCGGAATGTCGAAGTGACCGCTGATGGAGCCACAATGATTGTTCTCCAGGCCGATGGAACCCTCACCCAACTCGGAGCTCAGCGAGTCGATCTGTCAGAAGAACTGCCCGCTCCGATGCCAGGCAACGAGTACATCGATGTCGAGTTCACTCCCGATGAAAGAGGGTTGGTCGCATTGGATTGCTTCGGTAATCTGGTGTCGATCGGTTCGGCCACACAATTGGCCCCCTCGAGCGGGATGGGTATGTTCGGCATGGACCTGGCACGAGATTTCGAATTGACTGATGACGGGAACGGTGCCTTTGTTCTCGATGGAATGGGCGGTGTCCATGCTTTCGGGAATGCGATTCAGTTTAACGAGTTCCCATTCTTCGGTTTCGATATCGCCCGCGACATCGAACTCTCGGAAGACGGCGGTTATATCCTGGATGGAATTGGAATGATCAGTCCTCTCGGAAGGGCTCCCGATCTCAGTCCAGGTGCGGACTTTGGTTACGACATCGCCCGCGATCTGATGCTCTTCGAGGGTGGTGGGTTCTACATTCTGGATGGCCAGGGTGGAATTACGGCTCTGGGTAACGATGCCATTGTCCCACCTTCCAACGAACCCGCGCCGAATCCTTTCTTCTCCGGATTGGATGTGATCGAAGATTTTGCACCCGCGGGGAATGTCGAGCTGACCGATCAGGCGCTTCTAGCGATGTCCGCCGTCCGAAAATTTGAGGTCGCATTCCGTAATGAGGACCTGGCTTCCTTGTTGCCCACCATCTCGCTTGCTTACAACGATGGGTTGTATCTGTCACGGACTCAACTCATCAGCGGGATATTCAATTCCTTTGGATTCCAAACCAGTCCGGGAATCCTTGATGAATGGGCCAACACGGTCGATCTGTTCGGTGGACCCCTGGCCGGGTTTATGTTGGAGAATCCTCAGGTTTCGTTCAGCGAGGATGGAAACACCGCGATGATCACCGCAGATGCGAACCGACTCGGGTATCGTGGGGCGACCACAGAGGTTGAGGTTCCTGTCCCCTCGAATCCGGTCAGACTCATCACCTTCGAAGTTGAAGAACGCGATCAGATCAGTGAGTCGCTCAGATTTAGTTCTCCCGTGTCCACATCGGTGTTCATGATGGATCCGGGCGATCATCGCGGAGTCCTCTTGTACATCGACAAATCGTTCGTCGATGATTTTGGAAATGCTCCAGATCCTCTCGAATGGGGCGATGAATTCAAGTATGAGTTCGATAAACAAGGAAGCGAATCGTTCCGAACCGATGTACCCGGCGGTGCGATCTTCCGTCTGGTTTTCGCCACCAATGTTCAGAACCTCCCGCAGGTTATCCCACCGGATGCGCGTCCGATTACTGTGGGGTGGATCGAGTATACCGAACTGGAGTCCGTTTCTCTGACTTTTACGGTGAAACGGGAGTCCGATAACGAGTGGCGGATCACGGCGATTCAACCAGTCACGGGTCTGATCGATCCGGGAACCGAGTAATCGTCACTGGAAAACTGATGGCCAAACCGAGAGTATCGGTTTTATTATGTAGCAGTAAGCATGATGGTGCCCCCGAGGCCAATTGGCCTCGG
>JAJDBZ010000673.1 GCA_029261095.1 Candidatus Omnitrophota bacterium
ATCGTTTCGTGTGACGTGATTGCATCCTATCAATCCCACCAGCCGAGACGCGCACAATGCGAAGGGGTCCCGGTGAGGTTCGCAAGCCACGAACGCTCGAGTCCTTCTCACCGCCGAATCGAAGATGGACCGGATTCCGGATGGATCGAAGTGATGGAGGAAGAGGTTGGCGAAGATGAGATCGAAACCGTCGTCCGATTCTCCCATCCACCGAACCACTTCCTCGGATTTCGTTTCGACTATCCAACCCAGATCGGAAAAGCCGCGGAGGGTCTCCGATGAGAGGAGATCATTTCGATCGATTAGTTGCACGTTCGCTTCGATTCCCATCGACGACCACCGACGCGCCAACCGGAGAAGCAGTGTCCCATCCCCTCCGCCCAGTTCCGCGATCTTCAGAGGTTGTCCGGGAGAAAGGAGCGTGGGGAAACGATCCCGGACCGCGCGGGTAATGATCGAGGCATGTCCCATGATCCGATTGAGACGGCGGAGGTCTCGTCGAGAGGCTATCGCGGTCGGATCCTCCGAACTCAGGTGATCGAGAATTTCGGGTTCGACAGTTCGGCGCATTTTTCAATCCACCTCGAGCAACGCTCCATGACATCTGAAACCGGCGCCGAAGGAAGACATCCACCACCAACCCCCCGGTGCTTTCTCGGCAAGCGCGCGTTCGAGTGTGAAGAGAACGAAAGGACTGCTCAGGTTTCCGTAGTCGCGCAAAACAGATGCACTGAATCTGAGATCACGTTCCTCCAACCCCAGGCGTTTTCTCACAGCGCGCAACACTTCACGTCCCCCCGCGTGCATGACCCAACAAGCGATGTCTTCACGATTCAAACCGTGCTTGTCGAGCGTTTTCGAAAGAACCTCCTCGGCGCAGCTAGCCGCCAGAATCGGGACTTGTCGGGAGAGAATGTTTCTCAACATCCCGCCGCGTTGTTCGAACCGCAGGGTGTCGCGGTTTTCCGGTTCGATCAAGCTCTCCGCCGCCTTCCATTCGACCCGACGTTTATTGTCGGATGGATGGGTTGACCAGACTGTGGCGGCGGCGCCATCTCCGAAAAGACAGGCGCTCACCAGAACTCCGGGATCGTTATCGAAATAAAAGGCCGCGCTGCAAACTTCGACACACACCGAGAGAACATGCCGGGCTCCGCCCGAAGCCAGCAGAGATTCCGTTAATCGGAGGTTCGGTAGAGCGGCGCCGCATCCCTGTCCAACCAAATCGAACGCCTGAACATCCGAACGCAATCCCAACCGTTCGATCACATAGCTGGTCAGGCCAGGACAGAGATACCCGGTGCAAGTACTGATGATGACCGCGTCGATATCGGACGAGAATTGTTCAGCATCGGCGAGACCGCGCTCCGCGGCCTGTGTGGCCAGAGCGGGAGCATGTTCGAGGAAGCGAGCGTGTAGGGCATCGGGGTTGAGATCGAACGCCTCATCCAACGATTCAAGAGCGAGATGACGATGGTTGATGCCGTTCTCTTCGGAGAGGACGTGCCGTACGATCGAGTCCGCGTAGGGATCGAGTTGAGGCAATCGGTCGGTTTTTTCGTAAGCCGCTAAACACTCCGATTGAGTGTAACGCCATTTCGGGGCCGCTGTCCCCATTCCGTTGAGAAACATTCCACAGGTTACCCCCGCTCGCGGTCGTAGGCTATCCGAGATACTAATAAACAATCCAAATTCAACGACCCGAGAAGGTTTTGGGATCTCTCTCGGTTACTAATCCAAAGGATCCGAGTCTAGTGTCCATATCGACAGGTTTGTGAGGTCGCGTGGCTTTGGGGGTAGAGCCAAATACTCACCGAACCCGACCGCAAACATGACAAAGCGACCGATGATTCCGGTGAAATAGGAATCCATGTTGGGTTGAATCCCTTCAGCAGATAGTTCGTACCTCGCCAGTGTCATGTAGAGCGACCAGGAAATGGTGCAAAAGATCGCCAGATTTCCCCAACAACTATCAAGAATGAAAGAACAGGAATGGTCCGAACAATCTCGTGAAGGTCTTCCCTTAAGAATGAAGGTGAATACAAACTGCCATCTTTCATAAAAAGTCGGGAAGAAAGTCTCAACCCCTGACAGCGTATTGAAGAAATAAGATTGTCATTCAAACTGGTTCACCAGACTACCCTTTTCCAGTCTGGATACCTTCCCTATCTGAGGAATTGGAAAGAATTGCAGTTGTCGGAACAGACCCTGGGGTAAAGAGATAGCGGGCGATTTCAGTAGTCGAGTGAACGGGTCGGCACAGGAATGCGGTCGTGCGCAAGATTCACGACCTTGGCGACAAAGGGTGAGGTCATGGCGCGGACCAGCGCACTGTAGTTGAGTTGAAAAGTCATCTCTGTGCCAACGGGAAGGACCTCGCGGCCGGATTCCACGATGAGGTGATCGCCACTGGCTCCGAGGATCTCAATGCCAGGAGGGGGGGCGAGTCCACACGGATCGGTGTCCTGGTGCCCTACGGCGAAAATCGTCTGCGAGATGTGGCCGCGATCTGTGACGAGTGGTTGATCTCCGAACGCGGTTTGTGCGATCTCACCCCACGGCTGCGATGGCTTGACCTTTGACTCGATCACCTCGGCCACTAGCGAGATGGCGTCGGTGTGCAGTCCGTCGATTGGTTGGCGATGGAGAGTTTCTCGACCGAGAACGATCGATTCACCCAAGC
>JAJDBZ010000674.1 GCA_029261095.1 Candidatus Omnitrophota bacterium
GGTTTACCGTCGGCATGAGGGCGCCAACCTCATCATGTTTGACCCGAGGGAAGAGGCAGAGTTTTCCATTCCGCTGGATGGCGCGGAACCTCCCCTGCTCGACAAGGGAACCTGTGTCGTCCATGAGGAGTTCACGCCGGACGAGGTGGTACGGTTGCGAGATCAGGAAGGTGTGGACTTGGTACTTGCGCACCCCGAAGTGAACCCTGAGATCGCGAAGATGGCGGATATGGTGGGGGGCACCACCAAGATGATCGACTATGTCAAAGAGACGCCGGCGCAAAAGATTCTCTATCTCACGGAATGCGACCTCGCCGCGCCCTTAAGGGAAGCCTATCCCGAGCGGAAGTTTGTGACCTCTTGCAAACTCTGTCCCTACATGAAAAAGAACTCGCTCGATCTTCTGGTGGAGTGCCTCGATTTCGAACGTCATGAGATCGAAGTCGACCTCGCTGTGGCGGAGGGATCGAAGCGGGCGTTGGAGCGGATGTTCGAGTTGACGGGGTAGGCTCTCCTACTCATTGCGCAAACCCGCATCGGAAATCTGAACGGGTGGGGCCAACAGTTCTTTCAAATTGAATTTCGCGATTGGTTGAGTGTAAGTTGTTGCTGGAACGTGCCTCCGGCTCGTTCCTTTGCCACATCGGATTCCCATCCGATGTTCATCTTGCCACCCAATTCCTACAGGTATAAAATTACATCCGAACCATGAGTCTCAAAAAGGCCGCGATCCTTCCTCTCCTCCTCGCCCTCCCCATCCAGGCCGCCACCCTGTTTGTCCCCTCGGGTTTCCCCACCATCCAATCCGCCATCGATTCCGCCACGGATGGCGATGAGATCGTGGTCGCGACCGGGACGTATCTCGAAACCATCTCGTTTCAAGGAATAAACATCCACCTCCGAAGCCTTGATCCGACCGACCCCGAAGTGGTCGAAGCCACCATCATCGACGCGAGCGAGCAGAGGTCGGTGGTGACCTTCGCGGGTACGGAAACGTCGGACTGCATCTTGGCCGGTTTCACGATTCGGAATGGGAGTGCAAACTTTGG
The DNA here is from genome assembly GCA_029261095.1 of Candidatus Omnitrophota bacterium. GTDB lineage: Bacteria > Hinthialibacterota > Hinthialibacteria > OLB16 > OLB16 > JACKFH01. The sequence continues at coordinate 1,050 of JAJDBZ010000674.1, forward strand.
TGGCGGAATCAACGGGTTCAGATGCCAAGCCACCATTCGAGAAAACCGAGTGAGCGAAAACATTGCTCTCTCTTCGGGCGGTGGGATCTATCGTTGCAATGGGATCATCGAGCACAACGAGATTACAAACAATCACGCTGCCAATGGCGGGGGACTGTTCGATTGTGACGGATTCATTCAGTTCAACCAGATCCTGTTCAACTCCGCCGACGATTCCTACCTTCCAATCGTCTTTCCAGGACGAGGGGGCGGACTGGCGGATTGCGGGGGTCCGATAATCGGGAATGTGATTGCTCGAAACACCACCGACGGCTCTGGAGGCGGTGCGGACACTGTTGGCCGCCTCTCTTACAACACATTCTATTTCAACCGAGGGAATCCGGGATGGTCGGCCAATAAGACTGGTCCTCTTCATGGAAACATCTTCTGGGAGCCGTCGGGGTATCCCCTCTCGAATACACCCGCTCCCTCGCATTGCATCATCTCTCACATTCCCTTTGGAGACGAAGCGAACGGGAACTTGGGGACCGACCCCCGAATGGTCAATCCCTTCGGGGGCGATTTCCGTCTAAGACCCGATTCTCCTGCTATCGACGCTGGGACTCTTTTTTTCGGTCCTTCCGTGGACCTGGACGGCAATTCTCGGCCCTATGACGCGACTGAGCGACCGCGCGGGGATGGCAGCGACTTTGATATTGGAGCGTTCGAATTCTTTGGAAACCCCCAACCCAACCCCCTCCCCCACCAGCCGCACAATGTCTCACCGGAAGACGGCAAAACGGTATTTGGGTTCAATCCTCTCCTTGTCTCTTCCCCCTTCATCGATGACGATCCCAACGATTTTCATACCCAAACCGAATGGCAGGTCGATGACGTTCCGGATATCGATCCGGACGATCTCGTAGTCGGATGGCTCTCCGATGAAGAAGACATTCTGCAAATCACGGTGGTGGACGAGGACCAATTTCTTCCACCCGACAGCACGTTTTGGTGGAGGATTCGTCATCGCGACAACTACGCTGGCTGGAGCGAATGGTCGGTGCCCACCTCCTTTTCGACTCGCGGTAGTGGAACCCTGCTGGTCCCCCAAGAATTCCCCACGATTCAGGAAGCCCTCGATGTCTCCACTCCCGGCGACGAGATCGTGGTTGCCCCCGGAACTTATGTCGAGAGTCTCGTCTTTCCTTTCGAGGGACTCACCCTTCGCTCGGAAGACCCAACCAGCGCGACAGTGGTCGAATCCACCATCATTGAGGGTCCGGCCTTCCCGAAGGAAACCATCGTCATGAAAGGCGACAGAAGTCCCAGTCTTGGCGGCGGGATTAGTCTCCTTGGGGTCACTATTAGGGGTGGTGAAGAAGGGATTCAATGCGATTTCAACGACAACCGCATCGAGAACTGCATCATCACATCCGGCAAGATCGAAAGAAGCGCAGGCACGATTATCAACTGCAAACTCACCCTCGAAGGCGGCCTCGAAAACTGCCACGGTCTCATCCAAGGCAACGAGATCACCAACGGCAGGGGAATCTTTTCCAGTGAGATTGTCCCTTGCAATGCGGATGTGATTCATAACACCATCGCAAACAACCAAGGTAGAGCAATTTCCTCTTGTAGGGGCATCATCGAAGGAAACATCATAAAGAATAATTCATCTGGGTTAATAAATTGCAGTGGAACGATTCTGGAAAACGTCATATCGAACAATAGAGGTTTCCACGGAGCCGCCCTGAGTTCCTGCGACGGACTAATTGAAGGAAATCTCATTCTCGGCAATGTGTCCTCAACTGCTGGTGGTGGTTTCCTTTCATGTGATGGGACCATTCAAAACAACCTAATTCTTAATAACTCCTCACGGGATGGCGGTGGTGGACTACAGGACTGCCAAGGAACGATTCGAAACAACACTATATTCGGAAATGTAACGGAGGGATCAGGCGGGGGACTCTGGTTTTGTAACGGTGTTCTCAGAAACAACATTGTTTGGAGCAATGAGGCGGCTGAGGGTGATCAGGTCTTTCAATCTGAATCGCCACAATACAACTGTATCCAAGATTGGACAGGCGGCGGGGAGGGAAACATCTCGGAGGATCCGATGTTTCGGGATGCGGGGAATGGGGATTTTCGGTTGAGGGGGGATTCGCCTTGTATCGATGCGGGGGCTTTTGTGGAGGGGTTGTTGGTCGATTATGAGGGGGAGCCTCGGCCGATGGATGGGACGTCGGACGAGAGAGGGGATGGGTCGGACATCGATATCGGGGCGGATGAGTTTTATTCCTTCTTCAACCTGCGGGCGGATGTCAATTCCGATGGAGAGGTCGATGATCTGGATTTGTTTGACCTTCAATCGGACTGGTTTCGGTCGCCCCCGGTTCAAAGCAAACACGATGTCAATCTCGACAACATCACCAACCCGCTGGATTTAGAGATCGTCTTCAAGGATTGGAAGCGGGGGACCGGGCCGCGGTGAGGGGGTTGGTCGCTTCCAAGTCGACCCGCCCAGGGATAAATCCCAGGGCTAACCATACCAAGTCCCTATCGGGACTGGGGAACGTCAGTCGTCAGAGACGACTTCGTGCCGTTAGCGCTGGGTATCAACCCTGCGGGGGGGGGATCCGCGAGGCAATGTGTCGAGGCGGAGCCACGACACAGCAACTGCTCTAATGTAACCGACTCATTCCTCTATCTTGCATCCGATGTCTGAACAGGCGGCGCCAATAGGTCTTTCAGATTGAACTTCGCGATCGGTTGGGTGTAGGCGGGTTGGCCTTTAGGTCCGGCTTGAGCAGCCCAGAAGTCGAGTGTCTCCGGTGCGAAGAGGACGGTGTGGAGATTCGAATCCATCGCCACTCCACCCTCCATGAGGTTCCAGGCTTTCTCCATGTCCACCTTGCCGTAAACCTCACCGACACGATCGGCGAGACACTGATATCGTTCATCCGCCGACAGGAGTACCGCATCATCGTAGGGACGAGGAAGCAGGGGATGCGAATCTCCGGGGTGGATAATTTGGAGATCCTCCACTCCCTTCTCTTTTGCGAGCTCAGCGGCATAAGAGGCAACCCCCGCCATCTGTTTCGTCTTGGAGTCGGAGAGGACATAAAAATATTCGCAGGTGCGCGGGGTCTCTGCCATCCAGTCGAGCGCTTCCTGAGTGGTTTCGAAACGCTCCATAATTTCGCGCATCAGGATGGACATGGGGATGCCATCGATATACCCCTCGCCGTGTCCGCCCATCTCACCCATCGCAAGCCCTTTCTCGTTCATCGCAGTGACCGTGCTACACAACCCCGCATAACCAATGTCGGCCCAGGCATTCCGTCCGTCATCGGGTTGAAAGACTTTGACAACAGCGGTGTTCTGAAGTCCGGCCCGGGTCATGTAATCGAGGACGCGACCATGATAAAGAACGCCGCCTTCGGTCGCCTTCCCGGACATTGCGAGACCGCTGCAGTGGAAGAGCTCGGGGAAGACATTGCTGGAAAGAGCCCAATCCCGATCGATCCCGGCGGCGTCGGCCATCGCGGTAATCTCACGGATGTATCTTTCGGGAACATATTTTTCCTGGGTTTTCCAGGTTTCGAGCATCTTCTTCGGAAACCAATCCCCTGTTTGGACGGTATAAAGGAAGCCGACTCCATGAAGCGTGCGGTGCATGTTGTAGTGAATGGCTTCCTTGAGGATGGTTCCATGCTGTTTGCCCATCTGCTCGGGAGTGCCTTTCAAAAGGACCACTCCAACACCTTGCTCCTTACGAACACCCGCTAGGGGATCGGGGACCATTTTCTTACTAAATTGAGTGAGGACCACCTCGGAACCATAGTCGATCATGGTGTTGAACATGGCGCGCATGTCGGCGATCTCGACCGATTCTTTTTCCTTGGCATCGGGGATTTGAAGAAGTTTTTCGAACGACTCGATCGGGACCTGTGACCAGTCCTGGAAGTGGAGGTTGCCCGGGTGATCTTTGGAATCGGAATGGACCTGAATCGATCTGTCTTCGATTCTGACAATTTGTAGATCGATATCGTCTTCCTTCTGGATAACGATTCCCTCTTCGTCGTTCATGTCGATGTTCACATCATCGGGAACGGGGAGAAACATGAGGACCCCGGGAAGACCTTGGATCCAGGGTTCGAGAGCTTTCCAGGATTTGCATTCGTTGAGGAGGGTGGAACCCTCGAACTTTTCGTGGGAGGCGACAAAAACTTTGTCCTTTTCCGGAAGATACAACCAACTTTCGGTTTCGCCAAACGCCACTTGGACCGGCGGAAGACCTTCAACTTTGGCGGCGATGGCGTGACGGCCCTTTCCATCCCAGGCGACTGCGATATTTCCCGCTTTGCCCATGACTTCTCCATCGAGGACCAGTCTCCAGGCTTTGCCTTCCTCAGGATTCTTCGAGGAGGGTTGAGTCAGATCGGTCAGGATCTTGATCAGTTCCCCTTTAACCTCATTCACATCGGCTTTGGCGAGAGCCAGAGAAGGAACCAATAGAGCAATCAGGAGGAAAAGAAATATTTTTCGCATGTTCAGAAC
>JAJDBZ010000675.1 GCA_029261095.1 Candidatus Omnitrophota bacterium
GTTATTCGCAAATGCTCCATGATGAGAAGGTGGGCACGATTTCTCGAGCTCAGAAGGAGTGTTTGGAGACCATTCAAAGGAACTCACAGCATCTTCTCGAAGTGATCAACGAGATTCTCGATCTCTCCTCAATCGAGGCCGATCGTTGCCCACTGACCCTTACGACATTCGATTTGGAATGTGTCGTGCAACAGTGTATCGAGATGATGGGGAACCCCATTGCCCAGAAGGAATTGAAAGTCTCCTTTGAGCCCCAGGAAGTCGGGACTATGGTTGGAGACAAGAAGAAACTCCAACAGGTGATTCTGAATTTGATTTCCAATGCCTGTAAATTTACTCCGTCCGGAGGACGAATCGGGATCGATATTGAGCGGAGCGAGTCGGAGATCCAGGTCGCCATTTGGGACACAGGAATTGGAATTGAACGGTCCAATGTCAATAAGGTTTTCGAAGATTTCTATCAAGTTGAGCATGAAGAGACTGGGAAGTTGTTTGGGACAGGCATCGGACTCAGTATTTGCAAGAAGTTTGTGGAACTCCATGGTGGAAAGATTTGGGTTGAAAGTGAGATGGGTAAGGGGAGTCGGTTTATTTTTTCACTGGCGCACACTCGTTCGGAGACTTTTCTTTTTTCAGACCATTCGAGGACCGTACAGGCAGAAGGTAATGAATTCAAAGAAAACCCCATAAGCACCGATGAATCCCCATTGGTTCACCTCGTTAGAAAAGGAGAACACAAGAATTGATCCGTCGTATTTTAAACATGTTTACCCTAATTGCCGCCACACTTTCACTCGGGATATGCCCGATGTGGGGACAAGATTTAGAAAAACTCTGGATTCATCCAAAGGCCATTCGGTTATCCACCGATGTCATGGGTCCCTTCGTCACAACGGGAGAAGGCCATATTCTCGCGGTGGATAAGACCGAGTCCCTACTGAGCAAAGACGGTGGAGAGTCATGGGAAGTGAGGCCCTTGTTCCCACCCGACGTTGATATCGAAGTCAGTAATGAAAGGGCGATTCTTCGCACTCGCGAGGGAGTTCTGATCGCCGCCTTCGCCAATCTCTCGGAAAAGGCCTGGGGATGGAACAAGGAGATATCGGACGCCGATCCAGGAACCACTCTGCCGACCTACGCGATGAGGAGTCTGGATGATGGTAAAACCTGGCAGAATATCCAGAAGCTCCACGACGAATGGACCGGTTGTGTTCGAGATATGATCGAGACTCGCGATGGGCGAATCGTTTTCACCTCAATGAAACTTCTGAATAACCCCGGACGACACGGAACAGTGAGTTACTCCTCGGAGGATCAAGGGAAGACCTGGATTCCCAGTAATCTCATCGACCTCGGAGGCAATGGTCACCATGACGGCGCAATCGAAGCGACTATCGAGGAACTCGAAGATGGTCGGATTTGGATGTTGATCCGCACCAACTGGGATTTTTTCTGGGAAGCCTTTTCCGCGGATGGAGGAAAGTATTGGAGGACCCTTCGACCTTCCCACATAGATGCATCTAGCGCACCCGGTCTGCTCAAGAGGCTGGAGAGCGGGCGTCTCGCTCTGGTCTGGAACCGATTGTATCCCGAAGGAGAGAAGACCTACCCGCGCATCGGAGGGGACCGTCAGTGGTCCGAGGAACCGGCTATCAACCATCGCGGTGAATTGTCGATCGCCTTCTCGGAGGATGAGGGTGAAACTTGGAGTCGATCCGTGGTTATTGCACGCCAACCGGGGAAATCGCTTGCTTACCCCTATGTATACGAGATGAAACCCGGTGAACTCTGGATCACTACCATGCAGGGAGGCGTGCGAGTTTCGATAGGAGAAGAAGACTTCCTTGTCGATTAACCAAGCGAATTCGATTCAGGTTCAAATCTCCTGTAAAAACGATCAATGGAAGGATGTTCGATGTTTGGCCATGCCCTGTACTTGAAATCGGCGGTTTTGTTTTGCATCTGTTGCATCGGGTGCTATGCCGAACCGGTTCCGCCTGAGCCTGTCGCCGACTTCCCCTATAAGCCGCGTGTCATCCAACTTCCCAACCAGGATCTATGGGCTGTCACCCTATCCATTGAAGATGGGACGCAGACAGTCGTGGTTCAGCTTTCGAAAGATACGGGGAATACCTGGGGCGAACAGGAACCGATCCTTTATCTCGACAAGAGCGAGGGGGCATGGGGTGGACCCGAAGTTCTCGTTGGGCGGGAGGGCGAGGTCCATGTCTTTCTCACCTGTGATCTCTCGAAAGGGTTCGACAAGAATGGCAATCCGAAAAAGGTTCCCAAGGGACGGTACGGGACAACTCGCGCCGATATCTACCATACGAAATCAAACCCCTCCCGGTCGGTATGGAAGAAACCCAAGCCGATCTGGGAGGGTTACACCGGTGCTCTGAACTCTGTTGTTCAAATGGAGTCTGGAAGGATTCTGCTCCCCTTTTCCTACCTCACCGATCGCGACTGGCGAAACCGAGGTGAGGGTATTGATGCATTTACCTTTCGAGGGTTTTTCGATTCCACACTCGTTTACTCGGATGATCATGGAGAAAGCTGGGAGGTCTTATCGGAACCGTTCAAGGTTCCCACTCCCGATATCGTTTCATCATATGGTGCGGTCGAGCCGGTGGCGGTCGAACTCCCCGATGGAAGAGTGTGGATGCTGATTCGCACACAACAGGGAAGATTCTACGAGGCATTCTCAGACGAGGGTTCAAATTGGACGAATGCGAAACCGACATCTATTATCTCCTCGGATTCTCCCGCGGGTCTCGCGAGACTCCCTGACGATCGTATCGTTTTCATCTGGAACAAATCGCTGAGATTCCCTTACGCGCATGGCGGAAGACATGTGCTGCACGCGGCGATCTCATTGGATGGAGGAAACACTTGGCGAGGTCATCGCGAGGTCGCTTGGGATCCTCTTCGTCACGAACCCCCTCCGCCCGGCGGCGATCATGGCACCGCTTATCCGTTTCCTACCGCTCTCCATGATGGTCGAGTTCTCTTCACCACTGGCCAAGGAGAGGGTAGGGCGCTGATGATGATCCTGGATCCGGATTGGTTACTGGAGACCAGTAGACGCGATGACTTTTCAGATGGCCTTACCCAATGGACCCATTTTGGAACAAAGGGTCTGAATGTCGTCGATCATCCAGACGACCCAGAGGGAAGCGTTCTCTCCATTCAAAAGACCGACCTCGAATGGCCGGCGGCGGCTGTGTGGAATTTTCCGGCTGGATTGTCTGGCAGACTGACTATGCGATTTCAAATCGACTCCGATTGCAAGGGTCTCCAAATTGGGTTGACCGATCACTATTCGGTGCCATTCGATGAGGAAGACATTTACAACAATCTGTACCAAATCGGGATTGTGCCCAGGGGGGACAATGCCAATACGTTGGCAGTCGGTACTGACCGATGGCACGAGATCACATTCGAATGGGATCATTCAGAGCGGGTCTGTAGGGTCTTCCTCAACGGAGAGGAGAAAAGCACCTTGCCCCTCCTTCATGAAACTGTGGATGGGGTTTGTTATCTGAGGCTGAAGTCACTTTCAGAAGGTAGTGAGGACGGCGGTACTCTATTGGATTCTGTGGAGATGGAGATTTCGGGAGGAGAGAGTGGACCACAATGAATTGATGCAAAATTAAAACGAAAAGAAATGCCAAACCCTCTTGTATAATCAAGTAGAGGCCCGGATTCCAGTCTGAATGGATCGTCTCGCTGTCAGGTCAAAACGAATGGAACAAACCCATCAAGATATCTTAATTAAAGCATTAGGTGCCTCTCCGGTGGCGCTCATGGTCGCTGATGAGAGCGGTAAGGTTCGGTTTGTCAACAACGAATTCGAAAAGGTTTTTGGCTTTTCCAGCGAGGAAGCGTTGGGCCAGAATGTCGGGTTCATCATTCCCCCACAGTTTCGATCCGATCAGAAACAGAACTTTAAAGGGATTTTCGCAGCCCCGCAGACGGTCAAGCTGGGCCATCATCGACTCTATTACGGGCTCCGTCGGAATGGTGAACAGTTCCCAGTGGAAATCGATCTATCCATGATCGACCAGGATGGAGAACGGTTTGTTGTGGCCGTGATCGCGGATCTCACAGAGAGGATGGAGGTTCGCCGCAAGCACCTGACCAATCAACAGCGCTACGAAATGTCAGTCATTCATTCCACTGATGGAATTTGGGACTGGTTCAATATCGAGGAGGAGACTCAGTGGTGGTCGCCCAGGTTTTACGAAATATTGGGATTCGATAACCGGGAACTCAAGCCAACATGGGAGAACTTCAAAGCTCTCGTTCATCCTGAGGACCAAGAGCGTCTTTCAGAATGCTTGGAAAAACATCTGAGGAAGAACTTGCCTCTAAACATTGAGTGCAGGATGAAGAGCAAGTCCCTGATGTACCATTGGTTTCGAATCAAGGGTCGGGCGACAATCGGCAAGAAGGGTAAGTCGACCCGAATCTTGGGAACGGCTGCCGATATCGACCAACGAAAAATCGCGGAGATCGAAAAGGACGATTTAAAAAAATTCTTGGCGCAGAAAGAGCGGTTGGCATCTATCGGGGAGATTGTCGCGGGAGTCACGCACCATATTAAGAACATCCTCGGCGGAATGATTACCAGTATGCGGATTATCGAAATGGCGTTGTCGGAAAACGATCTCATGTCGGTAAAAAAGGCTTGGTCCCATTACAGCCGGACGAGTAAGCGCCTTTCGGATTTCGCCAATGAGGTATTGTCCTTGACCCGCAATCCGAGGTTAAACAATGGTCCCGAAGATCTGATCCAACTTGTAAGGGATGTCATCGAGGATTGCTCGGACACTGCGATGGTCAAAGAAGTTACCGTCGATTTCCACGCCTACCAAAACATTCCTCCCGTCATCATGGACAGTCAGGGAATATCCGATGCATTGCTCAACCTCATAGGGAACGCGATCGATGCGGCAAGCGAGATGGAACATGGGATGGTCAACATTTCAGTTCGATCGCATATCCAGAAACGTTCAGTTGAGATCACAATTACAGACAACGGAAAGGGAATTCCAGAGGGGATGAGAGAGACCATTTTCCAACCTTTCTATTCCTCAAAATCGGGCCAGTCCTCGGGGTTGGGGCTGCCAATGGCCAAAAAGGTTGTGATAGACCATCAGGGAGATATCGATTTCGAATCCAGGCCGGGAAAAACTTCATTTAGAGTTTCACTTCCAGTCGAACCTCACAGCATCAATGGAGATGGCGACCCGCGGCTGAAGGCTTCAAAGGATATCTATACACCCGTGTCATAAGCCTTCCCCGATTCGCAAACCACTTTCAGACATCCTCACCGAAGCAGGCTTAAAGAATCCAAGGAATCGGGCTAGTCTCACTACGCCAATTATCCATCCCTGAAAGGTAGCAAACCATGCAAGCCAAAATTTGTCTTATTCGTTTCCACATCTGTGTGGTTCTCTTGCTGGGCGCCCATCTCGTTTTCGCCGTTCAAGCCGGAGCGATCCCATTACCCGAGACACTCCTCGTCATCGAACCTTCAGAAGAATTCCCCCGTCATTCCGAGGGCGATGTGATCGAACTCAAAGATGGGAGTCTTTGCCTTGTTTATACTCGATTTTCTGGAGGAAGCCACGACGATTCAGCCGCGAAAATAGTCGCGAAAGTCTCTGCGGATGGGGGGGGATCATGGGGTGAGGATCGTGTTCTGGTCGAACGTGAAGGCGAAAAGAATGTCATGTCGGTCAGCCTTCATCGTTTGGATAGCGGTGAGATTTTGTTGTTCTATCTGGTCAAGAATAGTTGGTGCGACCTCAATATGTTTGTCCGCCGCTCCGAGGATGATCTCCAATCTGTCGGTGAGAAGACCGAGGTGACTGTGGCGGATGGCTATCATGTCATCAACAACGACCGGGTGGTGGAACTCTCCACCGGGCGATTGGTCGCCCCCGCTGCGCTTCATCACTGTACCGGTGACAAACGCGAGGGTTGGGCCAACTCTGCGATCATGCGCGTCTTTTATTCGGACGATCAAGGGAAGACCTGGAAGGCCGATCAGAGCGACCCAACCGCGACGCCAGACAAGGAGGTCGTCCTCCAGGAACCCGGCATAGTCGAGCTGAAGGATGGCCGTTTGATGATGTACATTCGCACGAACGCGGGAACCCAGTATTTCCGTTATTCGTCCGACCAGGGTGAAACCTGGACCGACTATGGACCAGGAACTTTGGCTTCGCCGCTTAGTCCCGCAGTTATCGAACGCAATCCTTGGACAGGCGATCTCCTTGCAGTCTGGAACGACCACTCCGGCTGGCACCATTTCCCGGCTGGGAAACGCACTCCGCAATGTATCGCGGTCAGCAAAGACGAGGGCAAGACCTGGAGCAAGAGCCGCGTCCTCGAAGGCGACCCCGAGGGTTGGTATTGCTACACCTCGATGACTTTCCTCGAGGACCAAGTGATCCTCTCCTACTGCGCGGGTGATAAGGATGTGGGAGGACTCAATCGACTCAAGGTGCTGGCGATACCGAGGGAATGGCTGGAGATGGAGTGAGGCGACTCACCGCGAGCAGGAGAAGGTGGGAGAATGCTTCTGATTGAACAGAGCGAATTGGTGCCCCGTTCTAGATCTGGAGTTCTTAGGCGGAACATTCTGCACTTTCTTGTGCCTGCCTGTCTGTTTTTCCGCGCCGCCGACGCCTGGGCTAATATCCCCGTCCCGAGCGGTTTCGGTTTTCTTGCACCTTTCTGGATCAGTTACACGACCATGGGGACAATTTTTGTGGCAATCGTCCTCTTGGAGACTATCGCCGCACGTCTCATCGCCGGACTCGAGTGGAAGAAGGCCATATCGCTCTGTTTTATTGCGAATCTGGCTTCAGGTCTCTTCGGGGCTTTCCTTTCTTTCAGTGCGGGGATTGTCATCCTTCTCCTATCCCTGGTCGTGTTATTCCTGTTTAGAAACGAAGTTGGACCGCAGACGCGTCGATTCCTTCGACCAGGATGTCTCGGCTTAGCCATTGGGATGATTTCCCAGTTGATTCTCTACATGGTTGCAGTGGAGGACCTTCCGCTAGCGGTCTATGGTTCCCTCGTCCCAGCCTTCGTAATCACAATCTTGATCGAGCTGGCATTGTGGAGACGCACCATCGATAAGAAACCAGCCGTGCTGGGCACTCTGACAGCGAATGCGTTAAGTTATTGTTTGCTTCTGGGTGTGATCTTCATTGCTGGAATCAGAGCCAACGAGACTCCACTTGCTTCGTACGACTTCTACGCTTTTCAGGCCATTGCCGCGGCGAAGGGTGGACAACCGGAGGTGGCGATGAAGAGGCTTGAAAAGGCGAGGACTGTCGCAGTGACCCCTGAGATTGGGTTTTGGTTCAAACGACAAGAAGCTACACCAGAGGAGTCCGTTCGCCCTTACTATCCTTGGGCGGAAAAGCAGATTGCCGAGGTCTTAATGAATACGGGGCAAGTAAGTGCGGCGGAATCAATTCTTACCGATGCCCTCAATCTACCCGGTGTTATTGAGGAAGAGATTGACGAACTTAAACAGATGCTGAAGGCTGCCCAGTCAAGGGAAGATATCCCTTAGAGAAGAATCCCCTTGGTCAGGCGATGAACCAGGAAAGGCAACAGCCGGAGAGGGATATCGGGTTGGTACTGCTACACTCAATGGCCTTCCTCGACGACCGATTGATCCTCTCCTACTACGCGGGGGAAAAGGATGTGGGGGGAT
>JAJDBZ010000676.1 GCA_029261095.1 Candidatus Omnitrophota bacterium
AAATCGAGGTCGGAGCTGAAGTTGAGTTCCCGACTTCCATGTTTTCCCATGCTCAGGATTGCCATCTGATGAAATGTGCCCTCCTCGGAAAGCGGCGCTCCTAAGGCTTTGATCGTTTCCGCGAAGCCCTTTTCGTAAGCCGCTTCGAGGATGATGTCGGCAACATCGGAGAGTTCTCCCGCGAGGATTTCAATGGTGGCTCGGTTCATGATATCCCGGACGGCGATCCGAAAAATCTCGTGCAGCTTAAATCGAGCAAGCCCCTTCTGAAATGGATCTCCGGGCTCAAGTTGGTTCAGATGTTGGTGTAACTCCTCTCTAAAAATATCCGGACTTGTCGACCGAGAGAAGTCATCATCGGATCGAAAAGATAACAGGAGTTCCGGATTCCTTTCGAGGATGGATGTTAAGAACTCGCTTCGTTCCAGAACCGCACAAAGGCTGCGTAGAAGGGGAAGAGGTTCCTCTCCATCAAACAAGGCCTCACCAACCCAGTCGTGGACCTTTGGGTCGCTTAAGGCGCGACCGATTCGGACACCCGCAAGACGAGGATCGACGAAGGCTTCTAATATTTCCAAGAGAGCGCGTTTCCTCTTCTCGGTAAAGACGCTTGGCAAAGTGGAGAGGTCCATCATAATGACCGAATCATGGAGGTTCGGTTCCAGTGTTTCAAGCACATTCTATAAACCCGATCATGGGAATAATCGGATTCATTTGGATCCTGTTGGGGACCGGGAGGATTCAGTGCCAGGAGTTTCGAATCCCGGATGGGTTCGAGATCGCCGAAGTCTGTTCTCAGTCACTTGCTCCAGACATTTACTCTATGACCCTCTCACCACGCGGTGACCTGGTTGTTTCCAGTCAGGGCTACGTTCGTGTTCTGAAAGATCGTGATGGGGATGGCGCTATCGAGAGCTTTGTGACCTTTATAGAGGGCCCCGAGGATGGAGCGATGGGAATGTTTTGGGAGGGCGCGGCTTTCTTCTTGACCGGCGAAGGGGGGCTTTGGAGATACCAGGATAAGAATCAAGATGACATTGCCGATGGCACCGGAGTCCTCATCAGTCCCTTCCGAACGGGCAATGAGCATGGTGCTCATGCCATCCGAAGAGGACCCGATGGTTGGCTTTATGTCTTGAGCGGAAATGAAGGGGGCGTCGACTCCAGTTTCGCATCCACGCTCACCTCGCCGATCGAGGATCCCGTCGGAGGAACCCTTGTTCGATTCTCCCCCGATCTCGAAAATTCGGAAATAGTCGCCGATGGATTCCGAAACGCCTACGATTTCGATTTCAATTCCGATGGCGAAATCTTCGTGTACGATTCCGACAACGAACGTTGCGTCTCGCTCCCTTTCTACGAACCGACCCGCCTGTACCATGTCACGCCGAGATTCCACTACGGTTGGGAGAACCCCCAGTATGCCCGCACCTGGCGAATGCCCCCGCATTTCTATGACATCGATGGGCCAATCGCTACACTGGGACGCGGATCCCCAACAGGGGTGGTTTGCTACAACCATTCTAGTTTCCCCAAAGTTTATCGTGACGGGCTCTTTCTGGCCGACTGGACCTTTGGACGCATCTACTTTTGTCGCCTCGACGAGGCCGGTTCCACCTACTTTTCGGAACCGGAGATTTTTGTCCAATCCCTGGGGTCGAATGGTTTCGCCCCCACCGACTTGGCGGTCCACCCCGAAACTGGCGACCTATTGATTTCCATCGGAGGACGAGGAACGCGCGGAGCAATTTACCGGGTTCGATATACGGGGTCGGAAACAGAAGCGGAGGAAGAACGACACCACGCGCAGGTCACTCACAAGCGAGAATCCCTTCGGACCCTCACATCCCCCGAATCCCGGACTTTTGAAAAAGGACCTCAAAACAGTTTAACCCTCATCCACGATCATTGGGGGTCACCCGACAGAAAGATTCGCCAAGCGGTGTCTCACCTGATTCAAGGAGCCGATCCCCAAAACATTCAATCGCTACTCGATTCCGATAGACCCGCTACCTCGACCCTGACCTTGGCTTGGGGGATCTATCGATCTCAACCGGAGACATCCGGGAAACTTCTGGTCGACACTTACAATGACCTTGTGTCGTTCCAGACAAAGACAGACGCGGCGCGTCTTCTTCAGGTCCTCCTCGGCGATCTGATGGCGAAAGACGCGATCGGGACTGTTTGGGAGGGTTACTCTCGAAGAGGGGTCTCGAAGATTCCCGATACGCTACGGGACAACCTTCTGAAGAAGTTCCAGAAGACGTTTCCCTCTGGAAACGAACCCCTCGATTACGAAATCGCCCGAGTCTTTGGGATGGTTGAGAGCGACGATCGAGAGATGTTTCAACGAATCCTCGACCTCATCCGACCCGAATCCGATCCCGAGGACGATGTTCATTATCTAGCGGTCATCGCGAGGCTGAAAACAGGCCGTACCCAAACCGACACCCAAAGAATCGCAGAAGCCCTCCTGGCCCTCGATGGGAAGGTTGAAGAGCGAGGATTGAACCGGGAGCGCCACTGGCCCCAAAGACTCAGTGAAATCTATGAAGCCCTTTCGGAAAAAGATGATGATCTTAACCACACCCTCTTGAACCACCCGCTCTTTGGAGACCCCGATCACCTTGCGTATGTTTTCACCAAACGGTTTCCACTTCGCGACGCAGCCGAAAAATGGATCGAACTGAGTGAGAACGATCCCGACTTTCATTGGACCAGCGAGATGATCCCGCTCGTCCAAGCACTGCCCTCCGAACAATCAACCCGAATCTTGCGGAACTTATGGGAATCCCCTCACCTCAAAGAGGCATCGCTTCGCGCATTGGCTCAGAATCCGACAGAAGAGGATCGAGACAAATTCTTCGAAGGATTGACCTCGTGGAACAGAGAGACGGTGGCGGTATCGCTGCGCGGGCTTTCCACGCTATCCCCTCCCTCGCTCACCGGAGAATGGGTTTCGGTTCTGAAGGGATTGGAAAAACTCGGCGCAGGAGACGAATCGGACAGGATGCGTCGTGAGCTGATTGAATATCTGGAGGAATTCTCCGGTCTCGAGTCTCCTGGAGAGAGTGCGGCCGATTGGGCGTTGGCGTTGGGGAAACTCGATCCGAATCTTTCGGCGGGCTGGAGTGAGACTCTTTCACTTTCCGAAGACTGGGGAAAGCGTGTAACCCGGATCGATTGGTCGAAGGGTCATCCGGAGTCAGGAGTGGAGATCTATGAACGGGTCGGTTGCGCGGCCTGTCACACAGGGCATCGGACTCTTGGCCCCGATTTGTCTGGTGTGACACAGAGATTTGGTGTCGAGGATCTGATGACCGCCATTGTCGACCCGAACCGGAATATCTCTTCGCAATACCAGGGACTCACCATCGAAACTAGGGATGGAGACCTCATCCAGGGTTTAGTGGTTTACAAAGCGAAGGACAGCATCATCCTCCAGAATGGCCCCGACTCGACCCTTCGTGTGGAGGGCGAAGACATTCAAGCCGAATACCCCTCGAACCTCTCCGTTATGCCCACCGGCCTCCTCGACACGCTCACCGACCGGGAGATTGCCGATCTCTACTCGTATCTGAGGAGTTTGAACTAGATGAAGAAACATTGGTCCCTTTTCGTCGCCATCGGAATGGCTCTGCTTCCTGGCCAATCGAATGCTGTACCCGAAACGGTTGAGATTGTGCCCGCATCAAAGGTCTGGTCGGGACATCCCGTGGGGTTCGAGCTTCTGACTCATGAGAACCAACAATTTGTAGCCTTCTATGACGCCGACCGGCAGATGACAGTTGGTGTGAGAGAAGTTGGTTCTAGAGATTGGTCGTTCAAGAAACTCCCCGAGGAGGTGGGATGGGATTCTCACAACTCCATCACCATGAAACTCGACTCGAAAAACTATCTCCACCTAAGCGGGAACATGCATGTCGACCCCATCGTTTATTTCCGCACCACCGAACCGCTCGATATCCAAACCTTTGAGAGGGTCAACTCATTGGTCGGAGAAAACGAAGACCGAGCCACCTATCCTAAATTCATCACCGGGCCGAATGGTGAGTTCATCTTCACCTACCGCGATGGAAGCAGCGGCTCGGGAAATCAGATCTATAATATCTACGATGTCGAAACCAACCAGTGGAGGCGTCTCTTGGATGAACCCTTAACCGAAGGGGAAGGGAAGCGAAACGCTTACCTCCAAGGTCCGGTTCAAGGTCCCGATGGTCTTTATCACCTCTGCTGGGTCTGGCGGAACACCCCGGATTGCGCGACCAACCACACACTTTCCTATGCCAGGAGCCGTGACCTGGTCCATTGGGAGAAGAGCGACGGAATCCCTATTCAACTACCAATGACATTGTCGACGGCCGAGGTGGTCGATCCCGTTCACCCTGGAGGTGGCATCCTCAATGGCAACACTAAAATCGGTTTCGATCATGAGGGCCGAGTTGTCATCGGTTACCACAAGAACGACAGAGAAGGGGACACTCAGATCTACAACGCTCGCTTGGAAGATCTGGGTTGGAAGATCCACAAGATTTCCAATTGGGATTACCATTGGGATTTCAAAGGCGGCGGCTCGATCATCAACGAGATCAACCTGTCCCGAGTCAGTCTTGGACAACCGGGGACGCTCGTCCAATCCTTCAGCCACAAGAAGTACGGGAGTGGGGTTTGGGTGCTCGACGAATCCGATTTCTCAATCTTGGAAACCCGGAAGAAAAAATCTCAATACCCCCGCGATTTGTCCAAACCTCGATCCTCGATACCTGATATGCGGGTCAATTGGGCCGGAGACACTGGCAAATCCAATGAGAAAGAAACACGTTTCGTTCTTCGTTGGGAGACCCTCGGCAGAAACCGCGACCAGCCGCGAGAGGGAGAGCCACCCCCTCCGACTTGGCTGGAGGTGGTGAAGATCAAAGGGTGATCCAATATATTCCTGATCCCCTGGCACTAGCGCGGGATGCGGTGCTCGCGCGGACTTGTAGTCCGTGCGTTCAATTCGTTACGGAGTTGTACTCCGAGTGGGAAGGTAAACCTAAACCCTCTCCAGGATTTCCAAGAACTCATCGGGAGTCACTTCGATTTCGCGGAGTATTTGCCGAAGCAGCGGCCTCGCCAAATCTCTCCCCTTGTGGTGGGGGAGGGTGGTCGTTCGACCATCCGGATGGCGATAGAAAGCATGGCTTCCCTTCTGGCGGGCCTTTTCGAAACCCATCTTGAAAAGTGCCTTCTCTACCTCGGAGGCGCGAAGAACGGGCAAGCGTGTCACAGGTTCACAGCGATCTTTTGGATTCCGACAAAATCATCCTCGCCGATCAAGTCCCCATGCGCGGTCATTTCCTCGAGGCAGAGTTCCAACACCTCGCGCAGGTTCTGCTGAAGTTCATCCAAGGTCGTCCCCTGGGAATGCGCCCCAGCAATGGCGGGAATGGTCCCCACATAAAGCCCCGATTCGGCATCCAACTCCACAAATGCGGTGTAATTCCGAGTGGTCATCGCTTCCTCCTACCAGTATATTAATAGGATAGTTCACCCCCACACCTTTTCAATTCCCCCCGGTTCTCGAGAGGAATCTACGACGCTCGCGCGGGATTTACCAATCCCTCGCGATGTTCGACCGGAGTTGCCCTCTGAGGGCGAGAAGAAGTCGAACACAATCCCCCCATCAACTAGGTCCCGGAATCACCGTTCTGGGAGCAGCAGGGGAAGAGTTCAGAGCTTATTGTATTCTTCGTGAGTTCCGATCCACAGTCAGAGGAAGGTGTGATCGTCCTGGAAACGACCCACTGCTCGATAATGGGCGCCAACACGGACTGACCAAAAGTCCTTTCCGATCGGCATAAAATGGAGGGGTGGATGGCGCGGAATGGATGGCGTGGATTGGCTCGCCATAATTCGTAGTTCTTGTCTGCCAATCTTCGTACACCCTCGGGGAGGGAATGATAGAGATCCCAGAATCGCGGAGAGGCGAGACTCCTCACGGAAAGGGCCGACACTCGCCTTTACTTAAGGCCTCTTCACCCTCGAGCGCCAAGGAGTCAAGTTTGCCGGATTGGGCGTCCGCCTCCATCTGACGATCCCAAGCGTCAGATGTCCAATTCTGCAACCAAGCGTTGAGTTCACAACGCTCCTTTTCGGAAAGACACTCAATAGCCTTCTTGATTTCGACAATAGTCATATTCCGCATCTTGCTTGAACGGTTCATTTCCGGCAACCGAAAGACGCGCTTAGTAATCTCGCACCTCGCTCTAAGTGCATCCTTTGCGAAGTTTGTCCGGAGTTCAAACCCAGGTCCCAGAATCGCAGTTCCGGAACCCGCACTTCGATCAGAGGTTAATCCTTACTCCGAAGCCGCCTCGCTCACATCCAGGCAAACCGCCTCGGTAGTGCTTCGGGCGTAGATTTTGCCATTAGCGAGGATGGGTGTGGACCAACACTTTCCTTCAAGGACATCCACTCTAGCGAGTTCCTTGTAGGAGTCTGGGTTCGGATCGATCACCACAATCTCTCCCCGGTCGGAAAGAGCCAACAGCTGGTTTCCGCCATCGGTGAAGATCACATTGCCGGGTCCAAAATCGGGCTCCGACCACATGACCTCACCATCCTCCAAGCGGACACACTCGAGAGGACCGGTTCCGTGATCCTTGAAACTGAACATCCCGTAGAGATAACCGTCTTTATAAACCGGAGTGCTCCAATGGTTAAAGAGACGGTTCTTGGCTCTCCAGACTTCTTTCGCCTCGAACCCGGAGTCGGTTTTCTCGATCCGGCAGAGCCCCGCTCCCACGCCATATCCGACCGAGCAGTAAACCAGGTCGCCCGCGACGACCGGGGATGCGGCGGTCGAGGTCTTATAAGGGAAATCGTAGTGCCAAAGAATCTCCCCATTGCTGATATCCACAGAAGTGAGACCGGACTGTAGGAAAGCAATCACCTGACGAACTCCATGAATGGTTGCAATGATTGGAGTCGCATGAGTCATCAGATCGTCTCCAGCCGCTCCCATTACACTACCGTTGCGTTTATCGAACCCCATCATCGTGTAATCCGCACCGCCACCCACGACCAGACACAAGTAGTTCTCCAGCAATGGCGACGCGGCGCTCTGCCAACGAATTTCCCGGCCATCATATTCATCTTCGATATTCTTGTGCCATTTCACCGCGCCATCCTCGATATCGAAACAATAGAGGTTCATCTTGGAATCGAAGACATAAACCCGCTCACCATCGGTGGAGGGTGTGGACCGGGCGCCATCGCCACCCTTGTTGTCGTTCGCTCCGGAATCCCCACCGCCATCGTATTTGGCGAACCCGAGGAACTGCGCCCAAATCTCATCGCCGGTATCGGCGTTCAAGGCAACACAGCATTCCCTTTCGATTCCGTCTTCGTCTTTCCGTGTGACCAGAGTGAATACCTTGTCTCCCGCGGTGGTGAAGGAACTGAACCCACTGCGAACCGGAACCTTCCAAACAACCTTGGCTTGTCCGCCTTTTAATGTGGAGACATCGATCTTCTCGGAGGTGGTCCGCTTGGAATCCTTCCCATTGTACTGCTCCCAGTCGACGCTGAATGAACTTCCCGTCGAGATCAGGGTTAGTAATAAACCGATAAACAAACTTCTTAAAATCATCGCGATTCCTTTCAATTCAGAGAAAGATTCTCAGTAAGACCAAAGTCTGATTCTACCAAATCCCTGGCCGAGGGGAAGTTCTTTTTAGAAGTTTTCTTGTCAAAAGGATGTCACGGGAAATGATTCAGAGATGGGATGTCGTTGTCCAATGTATCGATTCTCTCTATCGGAGCCGGGGGGGATCCCAGAATGGTAACCCCCCCCCAACATTTGATATCGCGAGTTACTCATCAAACTCTGTCAAACGGATTGCCAGAATAGCGGTTTCGTCGGGACTCGGTTTGTAACTCCCAACCAGGATGGGTCGGTCGAAGACGGCTTTGGGCTCGCTCATCATCGCAATCCGCGATCCCCGAGGCCGTGATTCCCTGTCGAGGTTCAGTGTGAAATCGGCAAAATTCAATTCATCATCCCTCTGTGAACCACGTCGGCCCGCCCCGGACCCGGAGGACGCCCTTCCTCTCGTGGCCCCAACGCCGCCATTGCCGGATCGTTCGGAGGTCGGTGTCATTCCCATTCCATCCCCCCCGCCGACTTCACGCGGGGCTTGCGGCGATTCATAGCTGGCGGTGACTTGGAGGACGGGATAATCCGGGGCCGGTTCCCCGGAGCGATGGGATAGGGAAAACTCGATGCGATGGCCAGCCAGGTAGGTCTCCACGGGATCGGGTCTGAGACGTGAGGGGGGGAGATTGGTGTGAAGGACCGCGCGGCCCACCACCTCCACTTCTCCGAAGGCGAAGGGGAACAAGTCCTCCTCGCCCAGCCCCATATGCGCAATCTCGGCGGGGACTGGGAAGGGCAGGATCGCCTCCGTCGCGGGAACGACTTGATCCGCCACTTTGCGCCCGATCAATAGGACTGCCTCGATCTGAACCGGTTGCCTCTGGGTTTTCTCCGACTCCTCGTGGAAGGCCAGTTCAAAAGTGTGGGAGAGCTCGTCGATGAAATCGTTCGCATCGTTAATTCCCTTCTCGGTCCCCCTCATCACCAATAAACGGATTTCATCTTCGTATTGATACTGTCCCCCCGGGCCGAGAAGTGGGCCAATCATCTCCATGAGTTCGACAGGAATGGGAAGGTCCAAGCGGCGGGTGACAACCTCTAGATCTTCCACTGGCTGTGCCCAATCGGGAGATGGACGAAGTTCAACGGGATCCGCGTTTTGTGCGAGGACGAATGAGTTTCCGCCGCGCACACCCTCTACGAGTTGTTCCGCCTCCCATGCTCCCTGTCCGCCGCGGGAAACGGGCGGAGGCATTGGCAGCTCCGCTTGCGCCTCGTTTCCTGGAGGAACCACGACGGGAATCGAAGGCACGGGCTCGGGCCGATTTAGTTCTTGTCCCCACGACGACAACCCCACAGTTAGAATCAAGATGGACAAACCGATCTGTTTCAGCATTTCGATATCTCTCCTTTTCCTGTATGAAAATCTCTTCTCTTTAGTAGTTCATGACCACGAGCGCGCCGCTCGCTGTCTCCGCTTCGAGCCTTCCACCCCAGACATTCCGACCTCCCTCGCTGCGCAGGGTCGGCGTAAATTTGGCATTCCGGAATCCAGCCCTTTCCCAGTATTCGCTCCCCATTCGCTCCTCTGGATCACCGTTTTCTTGGTCCCCCACTGTGCCTTGGGCGATTCGAGGGCCCGTCTCTCTTGTATTCATCAGGTCTTCGATATCCGCTGTGTCACGATTCGGGGCGCGCTCCCTGATCTCACCGCCTCCGGTCGACGGGACCACGTTCTCCCCTCCATTGAGCGGCTCACCGTCCGGACTCGAGAAAAGGATGTAACCGAGAAACAAGCCGGCCATGAATAGGCCCGCGCGCTGAAGTCCCCAACTTCTCCACCCAGCGGGGGACCGCCCATCCGCTCGGTCGTTGTACGATCCCTCCCATGCGGTGGCAAAAAGATCCTCGGCGGTCTCGGGGGCGCAGGCGGCTATTTCATGAGTCAGCAAACGCTCGCGAATCGCCTTGAAACGCTCGATCTTCTCCCGACAGGCGGAGCAGGTTTTCAGATGACGGTCGATATCCGGGTCGGCGCTCTCGTTCAGGAACCAGTCGATCAGTTTGGATTCGTTTGGGTGTCTCATTCTCCTCGTTCCTCGATATCGATTTTGTCAGCTAAAGCGCCTTCCAAGGTTCGGAAAGCACGTTTCAAATGCGTTCTTATAGAACTCTCACGGCAGCCCATGACCCTGGCCATTTCGGAATAAGGCAATTCCTCGAAATACCGGAGAATGACCGCCTGACGCTGTTTGCGGGAAAGACCAGCGAGTGCCTTCTCCACTTCAAAATTCTCCCGCTTCATCTCAACCGAACGGATTTGTGTGGGTGATCGCGTGGGGAGAATCGCGATTCCCTCCTCATCCGCCTCTTCCACAGAAACGTGTTTTCGGACCTTAGCCCACCTCATTCGCGAGTTTGTCAGGTTGATGGCAATCCTCAGGATCCAGGTCGAGAATCGGCTCTCGGCACGGAACCGAGCCAGCGACGAAAACCCCTTCAGCCAGGTTTCCTGACAGATCTCTTTGGTGATCTCCGGGTCGATGACCAGCCTGGACACCACACGCCAGACCTGTTCGCGATGGCGCTCATAGAGTGCGTGCGCCGCTCTCCGGTCGCCACGGATAGCGGCTTCGATGATGAGGCGGTCCTCCAATTCCAGGGCTGTATCCTTTCGCGGTAGTGCCATTCCTTTTCCTTAATTAGACGCTTGATGTCCACAAATCGTGGACAGGCAAACCGAATTCCCTTTCTCTTGAGGAATGCCTCAGATCTTTTGCCATGATACCTTATCCCTTGATTCCGGAGATTGTCCGACTATCTTCAGCCCCATCTTGCGAATCTTCATGTTTCTTCCCCAACTTCCCTATCCTCCCCACAGCGGTGGGAGAATTGTAACCGCCCCCCTGATCGAGGGCCTGGCCCAGAAGCACGAAGTGCATCTGTTTTCTCTGACTCATGGATTTGATGGAGAGGCGGAGGGCAAGGAACAGATTTCACAAAAAGTTGCCAGCGTAACTACAGTCCCGGGCACAAAACGCCTGGACCTACCGGCGATGGTTTCGGCGATTGCATCGGATGAACCTTATAAGGTTCACCGATTCTTTAAAAAAGAGCTCCTTGCGATGGCACAAAAGCTGGCCGAGGAAAGGCCGCCGGATGCGATCCATTGCCAGAATTTTTATACCGCCAAATACGCGACTTTTCTGAACGCACCCAGAAAGGTGTTGTATAAGGAGAACTTTGAGACGCTGCTTCTCGAGCGTTGGGCAGAGAACGCGAATCCTCTCTTGAAGCCCTTGATACACGTCGAACGGAACAGGACCCGGGAGTTTGAACTTGCTTCCTGCATTGGGTTCGATCGGATTGCGACTATTTCCCAACGGGATGAAATCAATCTTCGGGAAGCAGCGCGGCATCATCGAGGAGTCGCGGAACATTTAGAGGATCGCCTGCGCACCATCCTCCCCAGCATACGGGTGGATGACTACGATCCGAAAAACTGGGAGGGTTGTGAAAACCCCTTTCCCAATGAGGGTCGGAAGAACTTGGTCTTCACAGGGAGTTTCAACTATCTCGCGAATGTAGAAGGGGCGGAGTGGTTGGTTGATGAGGTCTACCCGCTCCTGCCTCCAGATGAATACTCGCTCTGGTTTGTCGGCCAGCATCCGGACCCTCGGGTCCATGCCCTTCACCACCCTCCGATGGTTCATGTCACTGGATCCGTTCCGAGTGTCCAGCCCTACCTCCACCACGCGGACGCCTCGCTGGTCCCGCTTCGAATCGGAGGCGGGATTCGATTAAAAATTCTCGAATCGATGGCGCTCGGTTGTCCCCTGGTCAGCACCTCGGTCGGTTGCGAAGGACTCCACAGCGAAGAGGACCCCCCTCTCTGGAGTATTGCCGACTCCGAGGTGGATTTCGCCCAGGCGATTCAAGAGGTTTGTTCGAAAAAGACCACTCGGGACTCCCTCCACCAATGGGTGGTCGATCGATTCTCTCCGGACCGATTCGTGCAAGAGATGGAGTCGCTCTACCAAGGTCCAACAGGCGCAATCTCTTGACAGACCGAAATGGCCTGATAGTTTACGATTTGTCCTGGATCAACCCACTGTGGCCCTATCGTCTAGCGGTCAGGACGCGGCCCTCTCAAGGCTGAAACCCGGGTTCAATTCCCGGTAGGGCCACCAAACGATTCAATAAAATCCACCACTTTGGCGGATCATTAAGAAGCGGCGGTTTATTTTCCTTCCTTCTTGAGAACAACATAAACTGAGGTGCCGATTCCATGTTTTCCACCCAATCTTCGAACCGTGGCTTCACCCTGAACGAACTCTAGATCGTGATCGCCATAATCCTCATCCTGATTGCCATCGCCTTACCCAACTTCCTGGAGGCTCAGATACGCGCGCGTGTTGTCCGAGCTCAGGGCGATATGCGTTCGATTGGAATTGCGATGGAAACCTATATCCAGGACTTTCGTGTCTACCCCACCGACCATGAACCGGATGGAGGCGACCGTGGGTTGTTTCAACTGACCAGCCCGATCGCGTATATCTCGTCGCTCCCCGAAGACCCCTTTTCGACCAACTCGGGAATCTTGGATCCCTTAACCGAAGAGATCGGATGGGAGATGGCTTCCACTGGGAACGCGGGAGTGTTGTCGATCATCCAACCTACCCATGACAACTGCAATGTCCATGCCTACGCTCTCGCCAGCCAGGGTCCCGATGTGGGCAGTGGAATTAGTTTCGGAAGCGCCGGAGGTGACAATTTCATTTGCAACAGAAATTGGCCATTCTGCGGAAGAACTCTTGTCTGCCCCTCCAACAACGGTTGGGTGAACTACAGTCCCACGAATGGATCAAAATCGGCCGGCGATATTGTCCGAGTCGGAGGCGAGCACCGATCGGGAAGGTACTGCCTCGACCTCTGGCAACCCATTGTGGGCGTTTACCCAAGGAGCGTTCGGGATTGATGGAATCGTCTTAGGAAACTTCTTTCCCGTCCTCCCACTTCCTGAGCGGGCAGCCCGTTTGGAATTGCATCGCTCAATCGTAAGTCCATTCTCGATGCGCTAGACTCCTCGCGTCTTCACTCGATCGCCATGACAAAATTCGATCCTCGAACAAGAACATTTCGTGTTGTCTCGGTTCTTCTCCTCGTCCTGATAGTCCCTTTTGCCATTTGGCAGTATTCACGTTACCTCAGAATCGAGGCGGTTTCCGGCATCTACCTGATCAATGGCGGACGCTCCCTAGTTGTCCTGGACCGTGGATTCGGCAATGGTCTGGACTGGACCAAGGGCCGTCTCCATACCACCTCGTATATTGCGGGGAAATCACCGACAGAATTTCATTTGAATGCAAACCTTACAGGCGATGCCATCAGTCTCCATCAGACCGAGGTGGGTTCGAATTTATATGAACCCGGGAAATCGCTGATCGACCTCTCCTTGAATTTCGTTCCCTCCTCAACCCTGGAGGGGGACTGGGATCTGTCGGGTGGAAAGTTGACCCTCTACACAAGCACCTCCACTGCCGCCAAGAGTCTTCGAGAACAGGCAACTTATTACATCCGAAAAATCTTCTTAACCTGGGGCGAACCCGACATGGTGATGATGTTGGACGAAACTGGACAACTCCTCCCCTCCTACCTCCACCGGATCGATGACCCGCGAATCTTGGAATACTTTGAGTTGCGAAGTGAGGGTCGTTTCGACAAGAACAACCTCGAGGATTTCCGCGCGATCTTGGCGGACCACCCCGAGGATCTTTTTCTCCAACTCCATCAAATCGATGTCGAAGCCACCTATGGCGACTTGGTACGGGCCAAATCCATCATGGCTGTTTGGAAGGATCGTCACTGGGAACGCGCGGACAAAGTCCTTCGGGAGTCGGCCGTGATCGCATTCAAGTCGGTGGCTATCGCGGAATCGCTCCCCGAGGGCGATGATCTCTCGGGAGTCATCCTCTCTTTCATCGGACCCGAGAACAACCTCGATACTCGGTTGGATCAAGTCCGGGAATTCCTGAAATATAAACAAGCGATCGGAGCAATCGTTCCCCTTGTCGAACCGAGTCATGATCTCTCTTCGACTTTCGGAGCCCTTCCGAATTATCTCGATCTACAGATCAACGCTCGAGTCATCCGGACACTGGCCATTCTGCAATTGTTTAAAGGAAAGAACATCGAGAGTATCGAAACCCTCGCCGGGTTGTATCACCA
This sequence comes from Candidatus Omnitrophota bacterium, assembly GCA_029261095.1. Lineage (GTDB taxonomy): Bacteria > Hinthialibacterota > Hinthialibacteria > OLB16 > OLB16 > JACKFH01. The sequence goes on from JAJDBZ010000676.1 coordinate 13,868, forward strand.
AGGGCAGATTTTAAACGCGAGCGGATGGGTCATCCAACGTCTCATAGGAATCGCCATCCACTTGATCGCCTATGATGGCCTGAAATTCGCGATTCTCAATGCGATTCATACCGAGGAAGAAGCGCTTCGGGCCAAGGAAATTATCGATCAATTGGAGAATCTGGAAGGGAAAGAAACGGGTGAAACGCTCCTGAGGGATGAGTGGATGGCGCCAGTCCGGTATATGGATCCGGCCTCGGGAGGCCTCCTTCCAAATACCCTGGAACTGAAGATTCGTCACCGTGTGGGACAAGCGTATCTCCAACTCCTCCGCGTGGTCATGGCCATAAAACTTCACATGATTCGGACCGACGCGTTCCCGAGAGATAAGAACTCAATTGAACAAATACTCGGGACCCCATTTCCCTCGGATCCGTTCGGGGAAGGAGGGATATCGATGGTCCAGCCCTCCCCGGAAACTCTCATGGTTTACAGCATCGGGCCGAATGAAATCGATGAGGGTGGCGATATACCGTACGCCCCGACCAATGGAACCAAGAGTATCGGGGACATCGTAGTGAACATCCCCACTCAACGGGAGTATCCCTTCCCAACTGGAGGCGTGCGTGCGGATTCGCCGGAAGAAATACTAAAACAATTCCCACAAGGTCTTCCAGGAGATCGTTTCGCACTCAAAGGATTTCCTTACAGAGGGGACCTTTCTCTCGGCATCTACGATCGCTCCGGATCGAACCCGATGCGAGTTTTCAGTTATGGTCCCGATGGCATCGAACCCCACTCCTACCAGCGAATCATCCACTACGAGATGCCTGGTATGAACGCGCTCGCGTCGGATGAATCCACTCCTCATTCGCTCCAACCCGTTTACACCCCACCCACTCAACCCGGAGGGGCGCCGGTCTCCTACGATCCACTGATTCCTTATGAGCCGACCAATGGAATCAAGAGTTCGGGTGATCTGTTTGTGGAGATTGAGGAGGAATAAGGGATGAGAGCGATGAATATGCGACCCCTTAAGGACAGAAGGAGTCACGAAATCCATTGATTCCACGCCCGTCCCGAATTAGCCTTACATAATGAGCGAAATGATTAACCAATCTGGAGGAGGTCGCGCGCTGAGATGAACGTGATTGATCGAATTCTCGAAGAAGCTAAAGGACTCACGGAAGGTCAACGATTATCCCTTGCCCACCGTCTCTTGATCGTTGATCAGCCCGGAAATACAGAAGAGGTTGAAAACGCTTGGGATATCGAGATAAGAAAGAGAATTCATCGATACGATGAAGGTAAGACGATGGCGCGCGACGCGAACGAAGTTTTTAAAGATTTGGATCATCGACTTAATAGATGATTCTTCAATTCATCGAGGAGGCTGAATTCGACCTTGTCGAGGCAGCAGACTGGTATGAGTCCTAGGAGCAAGGCCTCGGTGTGCGTTTTCGAAATGAAATAGAGTATGTCACACGTGAAATCGCGAAAGACCCGTATTTATGGAGAGAAAGAGAGGGCGGTTATCGCCGTGTCAACTGCCCTGTTTTTCCCTACTATATTCCCTACATCATCCGAGGTGACACGATCGTTCTTCTTGCGGTCGCCCATGGGCATCGTGACCCATACTACTGGAAGTCCCGTGGTGGCTTGTAGGCCTTGATTTACGACTATCTTTTTCGAGTTCCCCTGAGCCCCCTCACACAAACTTCCGGAGCGCCTCCCCTGTCTTTTCGATTGCCGCCTCGTCCTCCATCGCGCTGAGTTCCTTGTTGAAGGGTTCGGCGTGGACCGGGCCGTCGTAATTCATCTTTTTTAGATGATCGAAGAAAGTTTTAAGATCGATGACTCCGGTCGCGCCCGGCAGGTCGCGTGTATTGTCTTGGAGTTCATCGATCGCCGGACCTCTCGGCGCATCGTTGGCATGGACATCCACAATCATATCGTTGGTCATCCATTCCAGGGTTTTTCCATCGCCATGCGAAGTGTGCCAGTGAAAAGCATCCAATAAGAGTCCGACATCGGGGGCTTCGATGGCATCGCACAACTCGATCATTTTCTCGGCGGTGGAAAGGCCAATCCCTTCGATTCCCAATTGATCCCTAAGAGTCTTCGGTCCGATGAACTCCAACCCGAAACGAAGGCCATAATTGTGAAGGACACGGGCGCACTCTCCCAACCGATGTTTCATCAAATCGAAATACTCCGAATCCGAAAGACCCTTTTGCCCCGGAAGGACCCAAGTCGAGCACCGCTCCAGACCGACCTGCGAGGCCAAAGCCACCTGGTCGGGAAATCGATCGAGCGATGACTCGAATGCGGCGTCATCGCTCCGAAAATCGACTGGCAACCCGAATACCGAGGGCTTCAGACCCTGCCTATCGAGAGTGTTTTTGACCTCCTCCACTCCCAGGGTTTCGATCTGGTTGACACCCACCGCCATCCCCTCGAATCCCGAGGCTTTCGCCCATTTACAAGAGTCCTCGAAAGGGGCGGAGACACCGATCATTCCTGGATTGAGTGCACGATACATTCTTTACTCCTTGTTTTTTTCAAAGATTATATGGCGATTCGATTCCTGTTTGGCCGATCATAAAGGGGATGGGGCCGCGATTCAAAGAGCCCAGTTACCCAATAGAAGTCCAGCCCGATTCCGGCTAGGATTCCGAATTCTTATTGAACCCGCAAGGGATGGATTTCCGGTCCTGTTTGAGGATCGAATGAAAGTGGAGGAGGTCATCATGCATCAGACCGGTGAGAATGGTCATGACAAAAATCAATTGCTTTTATTTTGGGGGTGTTTTTTCGCCCTGATCGCAACAGCGTTCGGTTTCATCGTACGCGCCCAGATCATTGGGGACTGGGAAACCGAATTCAGTTTAACCGAAACACAGAAGGGCGAAATCCTCGGAGTCGGTCTCTGGCCTTTCGCTCTGAGCATCGTATTGTTCAGTTTGGTGATCGATAAGATCGGCTATGGAAAGGCGATGGTCTTTGCCTTCCTGTGCCATGGAGTCTCCGCCGTGATGACCATTCAGGCTGATGGGTATACGACACTCTACATGGCCACATTCCTCGCGGCTCTCGGTAACGGAACCGTGGAAGCGGTCATCAACCCGGTAGTCGCCACCATGTTCCCGCGAGAGAAAACGAAATGGTTGAATATCCTCCATGCCGGCTGGCCCGGTGGGTTGGTCTTGGGCGGTGTGATCGCGATCGGCATGGGGGATATGGATTGGCGGTATAAGGTCGGACTCGTTTTCATCCCGATGGTCATATACGCTGTCCTTCTCATTGGTCGCCATTTCCCTCCGAACGAAAGAGTAGCTGCCGGTGTCAGTTACAAGGATATGCTGAAAGAAGCAGGTGCGGTCGGCGCGTTCGTCATCGTTTTCCTAATGACCAGTGAGGTGTGGAGGTTTTATGAATTAACCGAAAAACTGGCAACCGCAGGATATTCGGAGACGATTGCCAATGTGATACTCTATGGATTCATCATCGTTGTCACGGGATTGTATTACCTCTACGTGCGATCCTTAGGGCGTCCGATGTTCATCTTTCTGATCTTGATCATGATCCCCCTGGCGACCACCGAACTCGGAACGGACAGTTGGATCACCGACTTGATGGGCCCAGCGATGGAGAATATCGGAGCCAACGCTGGTTGGGTTCTGGTTTGGACCTCGCTTATCATGATGGTCCTCAGGTTCTTCGCTGGCTCGATCGTCCACCGTATCTCTCCGCTCGGATTGTTGGCGGTCAGTTCGGTGGTGGCCTGTATCGGCCTGCTCTTCCTTTCAAAGGCGACCGGCACCGGGATACTTCTGGCGGCGACGATCTATGGTTTCGGAAAAACCTTCTTCTGGCCGACCATGCTCGGTGTCGTTTCTGAGCAGTTTCCGAAGGGAGGCGCGCTCACATTGAACATGATTGCGGGAGTCGGGATGCTTGGTGTGGGGATTGTTGGAAGTGTTTTTCTCGGATACATCCAGGACACCTCGGTCTATGAGGTAGTCGGCGAGAAACGACCCGGAATCCAGAGTCAAATCAGCGTCGAGAAAGAGAGCATCTTTGGTGACTACCACTCGATCGATCCGGACAAACTGGCCGAATTGCCGGAGGAAGAACAAGTCGAGATTGCTGTGATACAAAACACCGGAAAAAAAGAGGCGCTGGCTACAGTCGCCATCTTCCCGGTCATCATGTTTATCTGTTACATGATTCTCATCTTCTACTTCAAATCCAAAGGCGGGTACCAGGCCGAAGAACTGGTCGGTCATGCCGCCCAAGATGAGCAATACACCGGAGGCGTCGAAGGACCCGCCGATGCTTAACTTGGCATAATAAGAAACAGATTGCAGTGAAAAGGGGCGTCCCGAAATGGGCGCCCCTTTTATTAGTGAGGTCCACACCGGTCGTTCGTGCCCCCTCGCTGAACACCTTATCAGTTTGACCCGTTTCATTATAATTAGGGACGTTGCTCAAAAACGATTAGAGTTGAGGATTTTACTCCATGTTGAAATCGATTCTGTTTCCAATAGATGCAAGCGAGGCCAGTAATTATGCTGGCGAATCCGCTATTCATATCTGCAAGAGTTTCGCCGCTCACAAGGAATCGGTGGCGCTCACCACACTCGGCGTCGTCGATCGTCCCGGGATCGAAAAACCGGAACCGACGCCGATGGGAGGTGGTGGTTTTAAAGAGAAACGAGACCACGCCCTGCTCGAGGATGCTCGACAGAAGATCGGCCATGCCTTGGACACCTTTAAGAAGCGGTGCAATCAGGCCGACACCGATGTCGAGATCAAGTCTCAGGAGGGGGACCCGGAGGAACTCATCCAAGAAGCGGCCCTCCTCCATGACATGATCGTGATCGGGAAGAATACGAATTTCCATTTCGAGACCACGGAAGAAACCGGGTTGACTGTCGGAAGACTTGTCAAAGGACATCCCCGACCCGCGTTAATTACACCCACCGAACCGACCGAGGGGCAGAATGTGTTGCTCGCTTATGACGGGAGTATCCCCTGTTCGCATTCGATCCATTTCTGGGTCTTGTTGGGACTCCACCACGCCGGCAGCGAAGTTCACATCACTAGTGTCGATCGCGACCACCAACGCGCCATCGGTCTCTGCGAAGAAGCGCGCCTCTTTCTGTCTCGTCACGGTGTCAAAGCGAGAGTCCACCCGGTGGAATCGAGCGATGTGGTGGGAAGCATCCTGAATACCGCCGGGAAAGTCTCCACGGGAACCATTGTCATGGGCGCCTATGGAACCGGTGGTCTCAAAGCCGCCTTCTTCGGCTCGACCACGAAGGAACTCTACGACGCCTCCCCGTATAGTCTGTTCATGGCGTGAGTGACCGGGATGCTTTAAAGGAAGTTTTCGACGCATCTACCCTGGATCGTTTGCCCTTGGAAGACTCATGCATCGGGAGGGTCACACAGTCTCATACGCCGAGGGAATCCCTATTCCATGAAATGCCAGTTTTTCACCGACGATAATATTTCGCCGATGACCCACTGGGGCCTTCTATCAACAGAGGGTCCCGAGGTTAAACGACGGTCTCCGCTCCCATCGGGGTTGATCACCCAAATATCCCGATCGCCGGATTCTTCATCCACCCGGACATAGAGAATTCCCGAAGAACTCCAATCCCCCGAAATAAGATTCTCCCCTTCTTGTTTTGTAATCAGAGACTCGTCGTTGGAGCCATCACGGTCCATCAGGCGAAGTCCGAGTATGTTGTCGTTATACAGAACTCGATCTCCATCTGGCGACCATTGGGGAGCGGTTGTCCCCGTGACGCTTCTAATGAGAGTACCTTCTTCGCCCGCAAGAGAGGTGATACGGATCTCTTCCAACTCGCTGTTGTTGTAAACCACATCGCCATTGACCGACACATCTGGATCATCGTCCCAGAGATGTGAAGTCTCGGGAGGTGTCAGGGGTTTGAGGTCCGTCCCATCTCTTTCAACGGTAAACAATCCCTCCGAGAGAGTCGGTAGAACAATCAATTGATCATCCGGGCTCCAAGCGACTGGAGCATGGGGGGTGATCAGGTTCAAGGAAATTTCCGAAGCATTCGACCCGTCTATATTACCCACCCATAATTTCCCCGTGTTATGGTCTTCGCCGACATCCTGGGTCACAAATGCGATCTCTTTGCCAGATTCGCTGATGTTTACGGAAAGGATGTGCAGACTCTCATAGGAAAGGACTTGCTCAGGGGTGCCCCCCGAGATGGATAGGCTCCAAACGGATTGTGTACCGCCGGTATTCGAAATGTAGAACACCTTGTCTTCCGCCAGGCTTGGTTCAGGGAAGAATGTCGAGATTAACACGAAAACCACCAGAATCGCCCAGGAAGCATCACCATTGCAAATGTTGTGAAACACAACCGCCTCCAGTTTAGTTAATCTAAATTATCAACTACTACAATTTAATATAGTATTGTTATGTGAGATGTTTGTCAATAATGACGAGTTATGTGTATTGAACAGACTATCGTTCGAATGGGACTGTAGCCAATTCTGGGGGACAGACAGTTCCCGATGAGTAATAAACTCTTGAGTTGCTAACGAGACTTGTTTCTAGGTTGAGTTCATGCCAATGGAGATTTAAGATTTCACACATGACTCAAGAGTTGATCCAATCATCCAAGATTCTTATCACGGAAGGTGATTTCTCTTCCGCGAAAGAGATTCTGTTGCCCCTCGCGGAATCGGGGAACGCCGAAGCCCAGTACCTCCTCGGATCCTTCGTTTTGGAAGGCGATAGAGAAATGACCGGGACGGAGGCTCTCGAGTGGTTGCGCTCCTCGGCAGTCCAAAATTATCCCCCTGCACTTTACGAACTTTGTGGCTTCCAAGTGGAAGAAGATGGACGAATATCCACGGGAGGGCCCTCGGATGAGGATGGGAGGAAGATGCTTCGGCAGGCCGCGGAATTTGGATACGCTCTCGCACAACAATCGCTTGGAGCTCTCCTCTGCACTGGAGATTGCGGGTTCGAAAAAGACGAACGCAAGGGGAGAGAGTGGTACAGGGCTGCTGTGGAACAAGATCATACCGATGCCTACTACGATTACGCATCCATGCTCCTCGAAGGCGAGGGAGGTGAATCCGATCGCGATACCGCGATGAGAATTCTTCATGAGGGCGTCGATCGATCCGATTTTGACTGCGCCGATTTCCTCCATGAAATCTATGCCGAGGGTTTATTCGGTGTCGAAAAAAATCTGGAAGATGCCCGGCGATTCGGAAAATTGGCACAAAAAATTGAATCTGATGAAACAAGAGTTTTTCCGGGTTCCGATGAACTCCTTACATTGAATGAAGAATTAAGACCGGTCCTTACCAAGATCGAGGAAGCAGCGGGCGAAGAATTCGCGAAGGAGTTTATCGAGTTATTCATGCGATCTTGTTTTGGGGATGAGAAATTGGAAGAAGAAATAGAGCATCTGTTTCAGGATCTGTCAGACAATATGACTCAAAAGGATTCGATGGAGTTGTCGGCGCTTTTCGAGAAAGCTTTTGAATCCTTGGAAGAATAGGGAACAGTAGGATGCAAAGGTTGAAGTCATTGAAACCTGACCTTTCCATCCACTTTCTATTTATGAGGAAACGGCCCCTCTCTTATCGCATTAAATCATTGGGGCAGCGGAGTCGGAACCGTTCTCTACACATGGTTCCTGTAACAGTATGGTATTTGAGGAGTCGCGATATCTGGACACTGATTCGAATTCAATCTCTTTTTGATTTCATTTTGTTTATTGAGTGGATAAAACGTGAGGGTTTGAGTCTTCAAACCTCTCCTCCTTTTCTCCCTCTCCGCAACCCCTCGAAAAACCGAGTCAACACCTCTCCACACTCCTCCGCCATCACCCCAGAGGTCACATCGACTCGATGATTCAATCGTTTGTCTTCAAGTAAGCTGTAAAGCGATTGCACGCCACCTGCTTTGGGATCGTCGCAGCCGTACACTAGACGCTGGATGCGCGAGAGGAGGATCGAACCGCAACATTGAATACACGGTTCCAAGGTCACATAAAGGGTGCATTCATCAAGTCGCCAACGCCGGAGGGTCTTTCCCGCCGCGCGAAGGGCAACCACTTCCGCGTGACCCGTCGGGTCCTGGTCGAGGTCGCGGCGATTATACCCCTCGCCGATGACCACCCCTTTGCGAACAACGACTGCGCCGACAGGCACCTCTCCCGCGTCGGACGCCTCTCCCGCCAACTCGAGACACCGTTTCATCCATCGGTCGTCTTGGGCTGATGAAGTCAATTGGGGGAACCCGGTTCCGCGAGATAGATGCCATCGTCGCGGACCGCGATGTCGACAGCGAAAAGGGACAACCCCTGACAAGGACCGCTCACACACAGCCCATCCTTGTGACGGAACAACGCGCCATGAGTACGGCAGAGAAAGAGCTTCCCCGAATCGTCCATCACATCCCCATCCCCCCAGTCCAGGGGCACCGAAAGATGACGGCATTTGTTGACATACGAGAGGTAGCCCTCCTCCGTTCGCAGAAGGATCGCCTCCACATCCTGCCCCTGAATTTGAACTTTCACGAGTTTGGTTTGGCCAGCCTCCAATTCCTGGTGATTTGCGATCAAGTCACCGGGATTGAAGGATTCATACGGTTCGCTCATAGTATTTCGATCTTGTCCCAGAACCGCAATGGTGACAAGGACATCTGACACGAATGGGGAGTCATCATGCGAGTCATCTTTCAACCTTCCGCCGACCTCGTCGGTGTGTGGTCCGCGCGATATGTCGCGAATAAAATTAATAAAGCCAAACCGACCGCGAAGAAACCGTACGTCCTGGGGTTGCCCACCGGGTCCTCGCCGCTTGGGATGTACAAGGAGCTGGCGCGTCTCAACAAGCGAGGAAAAGTCTCTTTCAAGAATGTCGTCACCTTCAACATGGATGAGTATGTTGGTCTCGATCCGGACCACCCGCAAAGCTACCATTACTTCATGTGGGAAAATTTCTTCGGCCACATCGATATCAAAAAGAACAATGTCAACATCCTCAATGGTCTCGCGAAAAATTTTGAAAAAGAATGCGAACGGTACGAAAAGAAAATAAAGTCTTACAACGGCATCGACCTGTTCGTTGGAGGAGTGGGAGAGGATGGGCATCTCGCCTTCAATGAACCCGGATCTTCTTTGGAGTCACGGACCCGGCTCAAGACCTTGACCGAAGACACACGCAAAGCCAACGCCCGATTTTTCGGCAACGACATGAACAATGTTCCTAAACTCGCATTGACTGTCGGTGTCGGAACGGTGATGGATGCCGATCTGATCCTTCTCCTCGTGGCCGGTTACCACAAAAGCCGGGCGCTGCAGAAGATTGTTGAAGAGGGGGTCAATCACATGTGGACCGCCTCGGTCCTCCAACTTCATCAACATTCGGTCATTGTCGCCGATGACGATTCCGCGGCCGAACTCAAAGTGAGCACCTACAAGTACTTCCGGTCGGTCGAAGCCGCCAACTTCGATCCCGACACCCTCATGAAAGGTTGAGCCGACCGTGAGTCGATGACTTCCTTTTCCAAACCCATTCAAAATTCCGTCTTTCTCCCCGCTCTCAAACGGGCGGGGAAATTGACTTTCCGGACAAGACCATTAAGAGGGGAAGAGATTCTGACCCTTCAAGACCAGGGCTGTCGTAGCGGGTCTTGGGATATGATTCGAGTCGCCGATCATTTCCGCACCGACCGTGTCTTCGATGTCGAGTTCCGTGGCGAGAATGTCTTGGGACAATTCTTTGGGTTTGTCGACATCGATGGGGTTCAGGAACCCGCTGGCCTCTCCCGTGTGGTTCTCGAGAATTGTTGGTTGGAGGATGGAGTGGCGATCCGTGACACCCCGCTTATCGCCAACATGCGCATCGGCACTCGCACCGCCATCGTCGGCTGCGGGGGGATCATTCACCATCCCGGTTCGAACTTCGGTGTGGGACGTCAGATCGCCCTGGTCGAAACCGGGGGAAGAGTGACTCGGTCGTTTCCGGAAATGACCATCCGTGATGCCGCCAACTCCGCGCGAACCGGGAACATCGCCGGGCTCGCCGAGTACCTCCGACGCATCGAAGCGTACGCGGCTCGTTCCGAATCGGAATATGGTGTCATCGAATCGGGAGCCGTTATCACAAACACTCCGCGATTGGAGAATGTCTTTGTCGGTCAGGATGCTCG
>JAJDBZ010000677.1 GCA_029261095.1 Candidatus Omnitrophota bacterium
CAGGCGGTTCCAAAGAATTTAGATCTCGATAACCGGGGTCGAGGCCTTTTTCGCTGGGTCTAATCCAGATCTGATAGAGATGCAGCGGCTCTTCGGTAGAGGGGTTCCATTCGCTGTGCTGGATTCCCGATCCCGCGGTCATTCCCTGAAATTGTCCAGCCGACAGGACCTGGGAGTTGCCCTGGTTGTCCCGATGTTGGACCGCTCCGGAGAGAACATAGGTGATGATTTCCATATCGCGGTGGCCATGAGTTCCGAATCCCTTTCCAGGGTGGATAACATCTTCGTTAATCACTCGAAGGGATCGGAACACCATGTGAACCCGATCCTGATACTCGCCGAACGAAAATGTGTGTTTGGTGTCTAACCACCCAAAGTCAAATCCGCCGCGATCTTCCGCTTTTCTCATTGTCATCATGGTCGTGCTCCTTTCAGTCGACGGAGGTCGACGCAAGTACTTGTTTCAACAAGTAATTCAGCAAATTTTTTTTATTTTCTGGCTTTCACCAACAATTCATTGAGCATCCCCAGTTCCTTGCGGTTCAGCTTGGCGAATTGTGTTCGATGAATCTCCAGAATCCTGGGTCGAATGCTTTCTATCTTCTTGATCCCTTTCTGAGTAATCCTGACACGAACAACTCTTCGGTCAGTCTTGGACCTTTCGCGTTTCGCAAAAGACAGTTTTTCTAATCGATCCACCAACCGGGTGATGTCCGGCACTCGGGTGACCATACGATCGGCGATCTCCAGAGAGGGAAGTCCATCGGGTTCCGCTCCGCGAAGAATCCGCAGGATATTGTGAAGCGGCGAGCTGAGCCCTTCGCTCTTGAAGAGTTGGAAGGGTTCTTCTGAGAGCACGCAGTGAGTCCGAAGGAAATTGAGGAAAACCTCTTCCTCCAGATGCTCGAACGGCCTCGTCCGCTTGATTTCTTCCTGCAAGGTTTTCGTGTCCATGATTTCAATGTAATTGTTAAAACAATCATTGTCAAGACAATTAATTGTTCTTAATCCCAACCCAAGTATTTTCAGGACTTTATGCTTGATTACGGTTCAACCCGGAATTTCGACTCGGTTCCCAATCCGGTGTAGAGATCCCTAACGGAAAGAGTCCAGGTTCCCTCCGGATCGTTGTGGGCGATCGGAAGACTGATCTCTTTCGTTCCCCCACCGAGGATGAAGATGTCTTTTATCCAATCGGCTTCCTCTCCCATCGAGGTTTTCGAGGTCACTTTGAGGGCGTGTTTCCCTACCGCTCCCGGGACTCGGATAGACGCCTTGCCCGTTGCCCCTTTTTCGATGCTCTCGGTTTCCAGTTTCACCTGGGGGCCCGGAGCTTCTCGATTGAAGAGGGCGAAGATCGAGGGGCGGACCGGGCGGACTTCGGTTTCAAATGTTCCCACCTGTCCGAAACTTAATCCCTTCTTGAGGTCATACACGAATTGGTTCTCCTGGAGAGTCACCTGAACCTGTCCTTCATGGCGTCCCATCAGCGAGACTAACTCGATGTCTCCATTCTTCCACCGTGTGATTTCAAGTCCGGGAATGGATTCCCCCTCGGGGTCTGCGACTTCAATCTTCGGGGTCGACCCAGCGGAGGCGAGGAGGTCCTCGAGCAACCCCTCAAAGGGTGCGTTGTACACAGAGAAGTTGAGGAGGATGGCCCGGCCCTTTCCGACTTCGTTGACCACGCAGACCGGGCGCTTCATATCCCAGAAGTGAATGAGATCCGAGAGCCCGAGCGGCTTCCCGGTGGTGGCTCGAACCGCGGGGTCGACTTTCATTTGGGGATAGATTTCGACCCCGTGCCAGTTGCCCCATTCCATGGAAACGGGAGTTCCGCCCACTTCGCCGCCGACTCGCATTCGGTCGATTTCGAAAGCGTCGAGTTTGCCTTGGCGTTCAATGCCGAAGAGATCGTCGAGGACGCCTTTCTCCCTTGGTTTGCAGTGGTCGGTGTAGGTTCCCGGACGGATATCGGCGATGACCGTGCCGCCCTCCTCGACAAACTCACGGATCACCTCTGCCTCCTTGTCGCCAATCGCGAGGGCAAACGGGAGAACGAGCACGTTGTAATGGTCGATGTCAAACTCGCCGAGGCGGAGCATCCGGTCGGTCACATAGTCGAACTGCATCCCGGCGTCGTGGATGGCCTCGTACCAAATCTTGTGGTCGCGCTTGTAGAGGCCATAGGTGTCGTTGCCATCGAAGTGGGCGATGTATGTGGAAGGGAGGGAATAAAGCATCGCGATGCCATCGTCCTGGATTTCGCATTCCATCAAGAGATCGCCGAGACCATCGCGGACGACTTGTGTGTCCTCGAGGAGTTCCTTGCCCGCTGGCCACACGTCAAATGAAGGGGCAATGAAACCGTGATAGCCCTGGAGGTTGTCCCAGCGCCACCACTGCACGGTGTTCATGCCATTGAGAACGACCGCCCAATAGCCCTCGAGGAGCTGGTTGGCGAGCATCGAATACCCGATCCAGTTGCCCGCGTAATACCCTTTCGGCTGAATGGAGCGGACTACTTCGTTGGCGGGTCCTTCATAGGGGCCAAAGAATTCCATCTCTCGGACGAAGGCGTCGAGGTCCCCGCCCTGGCGGGAGCGGGTGGTCAGTTTGCGGATGGTAAAACTGTCGGTCCCCTCGAAACCGGTCAAGGATTTTGGATCGATCTGGCGGAAAGCCTTTACAAAGCGGTTGCACCACTTCAGATAATTCGCGTTCTGGAAAGCCGCGCGATCGTACCAGCGCGCGAAGTTGGCGTTCTGGAGGGCGCGCATTTCGTCGTTGATGTCCCCCATCTTTACCTGAGCTTCTCCGGTCCCCTCGTTGTCGGTAATGTTTTTTTCCGTGCGATAAGCGAAATACGTTTTGAACCACTGGGGAGCATCGCCGGTTGGAAGATCTCCCTCGGTCAGCAGTGTGATCTCATCAAAAGATTGGTAGTCGGATTCCCATTCCTCGTTCAATGAAGAGATGTCTCCGTACTGTTCCTTGAGATAATCGCGATAGGCATAGAGGCAATGGTCGCTTAGGCAGGATCCGCGCACAGCGTTTTCGTCGCCGAGGGAATAGAACAGGGTTCCATGCTGGCGCGAGGGGAGATGGCGTTCGACTGTTTGGCGGACAAACTCGTTCATCGTTTCCTCATCGTTGATACAACCCCGTTTGAGGACCCCGTTTTCATCGAGCATGGCGGTGGTGGTGTGGCTGCTCGCGCGGAAACTGGAGGCGTAGGGGACAAATGGGATGTTGCTTTCGGAGAGCATGAGCGGAGGCTGCCCGCCCTGAAGGAGCGCAGTGACTCCCTTCTCGGCCATGCTCTGGACACCATAGGGAGCGAGATCCCCGCTGGGCGCGTTCCACATGACAAAATTGAATTGGTTCTGGTTCCGTTTGGTGACTCGAAGCGGGGTGTATCTGGTAGTGACTTCGCCGTAAGTGTCGACTAGAGCGATCTCCACCCAAAGAAGCATCGGCATCCACGGTTCGATTTCAAAATCGAACTCGACCGCCTTCCCTGAGGTGGGTTTGTCATCCTTTCGTACGAGCACACGGCCATTCTTGTCGAAGACTTTTAAGAGGATATGGTCCGAGGATTGGATGTCGCCTTCGAGCTCGGCGGTCACGCTGATGATTTCCCCAACCTCGCCCCAATCATTCTCCAGTCCCATCGATGCGATGCGGCGATCGGATACCACCTTGAAAGAAGCTGTTGCCCAGTTCTCCACACCGCGCACACTTGTGGCTATCGCGTCGAGGTGGTATTCACCGGCTGGTAAGGGCGGGAGGGAAAGGGTTGTTGTTCCTTTTTCGGAGGATTGACGCACTCCGAGGAGATGGCGCTCCCCATCGGAATGACGCGTCTCCAATCGGATCTCGATACTGGAGGCTGGATCGGACCAAGTGATTTCAATTTCAGATTGGGGCAGTTCATCCCTCGCTATGGTCGCGGAAGGAACTTTTATGTCCAACTTCAATTTTGGTTCGCGATTTGCCGCTCGGAGGATGGCCCGACCCTGACGGGCCATTTGGTGGTCGAGTCTTGTTTCCCAGCCCAAGTCGAACTCGAGTTTCTCTCGTTCCGGGAGTTGGATGACTCGACCTTCGCCAATTGAATAAGACGTTCCATCGCGTGGATCGTCGGATACCGCCTTACCCTCGCCTGTCACAAAAGCCGGCAGACTGACCTCACCCGAGATGACAAGTCCCGACCCGTTCTCGACCTGCTCCTCGATCTTCGATTTGACACGATCGGGAAGCCCATCGAACTCGACGCGATTGATGAAAAAAACATCGAAAGGTTCTTCCGTAAGACGATCAAAACGTTTCGTTCCCGCTTCCGCGTCCTTGTACCATCGGGGATCGCCATCCCCCGAGAGGGTGGCGCCGCCGAGGATATGGAATGCGTAAGCGTCCAGGTCGAACCGCTGCATCAGTTCGATCATCTCGCGACCGTCGGTGCTCCCCTGGTACCAAGGAGCCATGAAGAGGATGCGTGTTTTCCCCAACGCATAAGGTTTTGCCCATTTGGTGTGAGGCGTTTCGAACGCCATCGAGAGTTCGTTGTTGATTTCGATCAGATTTTCGGGAATGGGGCGCTCGCCGGTTTGCGCAAGAGCGAATGAGGCGCACATGGCGATGAAGCACAGGGTTGTAATGAAGTGTGGCATAAAAAACGACCTCCGACAAAAACAAAGTCAAATCGAGCGACTGTAATGACAGCAATCCAATCTCAACGTTCGCACCCATTCCCCTCTGTGTCATTCCGACCCCAGGAGGAATCTGATTGGAGAGGCAAACGGAATCGATTTCGACCGTTCCAATCCAAGCCGAGTCCGTTTCAACGGAATTCGATGTGTGTATCGACGCGGTTTGAACCCGTCGCGGGATGGGTCGGTCATCGAGATTATGAATCAAACCGACAAAAATTTCGGCACCGATTTCATTCCACCACAGAATCAATTCCGTGGCTACGCAATGCAAAGTCCGTTGAAACCGACTCCGATCGATCAGAGTGCGAGAAGAACCTTCTGCGTCTATCAGATTCCTCCTGATGTGAGAAAGACAGCTTTCACGGTTTCCAAAAACTTCAGATCTTCCTATCTCATTGACAGGAATCGATGATGGCGGTTCGGACCGGAGTGACAACCCCCAGGTTTTTGCTTCCCAATCCATCCCCTCCTGAGGAAGTGTTTCCGCTTCGAGATCATCATGAGTCCCGAGCGAATGAGCCTTGTAGTACTCCGGTCCCATCGCTTACGTTTAAGAATGGTCAGCGAGGGTGGAAGTGGGGTTAGAGACTTTGGGGCGGTTGGCGGGGGAGATGCAGTAAAGAAAATTACCTGCGCACCTACTAATAAAAGAAAGGAGACCCGGCTCCTGAGGGGGAGGAACCGGGCCTGTGTGAGGAGAAGCCGACTCATTACGAGTCGAACAGTCAATTCGACGAGCGGTTAGAAATCCACCTGCTCGGAGAGATCGTTGATCTCATACTTCGCGATCTCTTTTCCAAACTCACGGACCAGGAACCTTCCCTGTTCACGACCTACATCTACGAGGTCATCGGTCGGATTGAATCGCGACCCCTCGATATTGTCCTTGTTGGTTTTCACATAAGCCGTACGATCATAAATCCGGCTCATCAATTTCTCACCATCGGAGACACGGTAGAAATCGACCCCCAACTTCATGTTGACCTGGATATTGTGGATGGGAATGTACTGATGACCGACACCGCCTCGCTCTCCTTGAGTGACCACAGCAGTTCCAAGCGTGATCGGAAAGAGGACGACATCGACGATGTCCGCTACGGGATCGAGGCCATTTCGACCCATATCATCGATCAGTAATTGGTTGAGGGTTGGCATGATGAGGACCCCCGCCCCTACTTGGCGAGCGGCTTTGAGGGACTGTGAAAGCTGCCCTTTTCCCCCAATTCGGGATATCTGCGCGGCACGATGGACTTCGGAAACGCCCTCGGCGAGTTCGATCTGGATATCGTCCGACTTGAGCGCGACTCGCCGGTTGGCAAGTCCCTCCGGACTCTCCGCCCGTGCATCCACAACAGGTCCGACAGCAATCCTTGAGTCCACCAGGTCGCTGGTTACAAAATCTCCGCTATCTCTCAGAAGTGGCGCGGCGCATCCCGCTAAGACCCCCGCACATAGGATAAATACAGCAATTGAACGCAATTTCATTTGAGTCGGTCGCATAGTTCCGACCCCCCTTCTCCTCGAATTGCGCAACCGAAAACGATGACCGCTGTGGCACGGTGAGCAAGAAAACCCCGAAACCGATATGTACAATAGTTGAACCTATAAATCATGTCAACATAGAATATTCAAATCATGTTAAATGAATAAGTTACGATACTATTTTTGAAATGGATTCTCATGAAATCGGCAATGACGGTACGTCGATAGGATCAATCCGAGGGCCACAAAATTGGAAACAAGCGAAGTTCCACCATAGGAAACGAATGGAAGAGGGATCCCAGTAATCGGTGAAAGACCCATTGTCATCCCGATATTAATAAAGATATGGGCGGTCCACATACCCAGGATCCCGTACACGACGATACATTCCCCCCAAGTATCGGCAAAGGCAGTGCATTTGGACACATTCAACAGGAGCCAACCCAGGAAGAGAAAAAGAACGAGCCCCCCAATGAATCCAGTCTCCTCGGCAACCACAGCGAATATGAAATCGGTCCTCATCATCGGAATGAATCCATGAGAACTCTGCATTCCTTCCCCGATTCCCTGGCCGGTCAATCCGCCCGATGAGATGGCGATTTGTGATTGATGAAGATGGTATTTGGACCCTGTCAGATCTCTTGTATTCCCTTCCGTCGCTTGGACAAAACCCAGAAGCCTATCCCGATGATGGGGTTTCAAGACCTTTGACCAGAGTAAGTCTTCGCTCTTAACCATGAACCCAGCAAGGAGGAGCTGGATGAGGAGAAAAAGGATGAGGCGTGACTTCTTTTCGCCCTTGATAAACAAGAGTGTCAACCAGATCCCGATTCCGGAACCCCAAACAATCCAGATAAGAGGTTCGTTGGGAATCGCCAAACCCGCCCAAATGGGTGAAAGAATCAGTGTCACATATCGACGCGGAACCCGTGCGCCGAAGAGCGCGGCAAGTAAGATGGGCGGAAAAATCATAGCGCTACCGAGATCGGGTTGAAGGAAGATGAGCAAGGACGGTACTGCGGCGCCGGCGATGGCGACCATCATCCTTTGAAAACTGACTGAGCCCTTTTTGCCTCGTGTCAGGATAAATGCGAGAAAGAGTACCGTGGTCACCTTCATCGTTTCAGCAGGCTGATAGGAAAATCCTCCCAGTTCGAACCAAGACCGCGCGCCTCCCTTAACTGTCCCCGTTGCGAGAACCATTCCAACCAAACCGAGGTTCACTGCATAAAAAAAGGGCGAAAACCGAATG
>JAJDBZ010000678.1 GCA_029261095.1 Candidatus Omnitrophota bacterium
GCATATCCCTCTCGCCAAAACCTTTCATGTCGAATACCCATCGTGTGATTCCGACCGCCACCTTCCCCCGTTCGTATTCCCACAAACAGACCTCCGAGCCGGTTCGATCGAGTCCCACCTCTTGGACCCTCGCGGGGGACAACTCAAACTGCCCCGGTTTGGGGCGATCTTCCCGCCCATGGGCGAGCTCGTTTTCTTTGACACATTTCTTGATCGCGGTCCGGATGGCATCCCTCTCCTCTCGGAGATTTCCATGGATGACGGAGACGCCCCATGGACCTTCCGGGAGAATGATGTCGCCTGATTCGATCTCCGCGAGGAAGGTTTCGGAGAACTCGCCACGAAACTCGATCGCGCGGATACACCCGCCAAGAGGATCGCAAAGGGTCGAGATATCGGCGTCCTGATTTTCAACAACGGTTCGAGATAGTGGTCCCTCTGTGTCCTCGAGCTCGCCGCCGCCCAACCCAAGAACATTCTCGAGCTCGTACCGGCACAGTTCGGTCTCGCGTCCCAACTGGAAATAGATTGTGGTCATGGGGGGAACCTTCGTGGGATGGGTCAACGACTCGTGGATTCTTCGGAGATCGCTTCCGCCTCTTCCGGAAATTTTTCATCGTTTCGGAAACTGACACAAGTGTCTTTGGTCAGCGGGTGTTGACGCAACATGTTTTGATGACGCTTATGGTCCTCTTCGTTGGCGTTCGATTTGAGATCCTCGTATCCCGAACCGATAAAAAGCGCTCTTAGACAAGCTTCGAGAGCGACATAGAGATGGGTGCATCCATCCACACGGGGGATCATGTTGTGGATTTTGTGAAGTACGCCCCCGCCCATAAGTTTCAGTCCGATCAATCGTTTGTAACTGTTCCACGAAAAGACACAGGTGTCGAAGGGATATCGGTGCATCACCGCGGAAATATCTTTTACCACATAGGTGTCGCGGTCGACCAAGACCGCCATCTCCATGTCATGATAGTTGTCATGGAGTTTGGCCACCACAAGCGCGCCTTCCTCCGTTAGATAGACCTCGGTAGCCACTGTTCGGTGGAAGGTCTGTCTCTGGTTAAGAGCGAGTTTCTTCAGTTCGGCGACTGATCGCGACATGGAGGGTGTTTCCTTTCGACTGTTTGCCATTCACTTCCCGCGTGTATGACTCATACAGAACCGGGATTCTAGCGGAATCCGATGCACGGGAGGAGGGTTTAAGGGCGCACCTCCCTTCGCTAGAGTACCGAGATGGAATCCGAGATCTTCAGACAACGGTTGGCGGACGCCTTGAACCTGGCCAAACAAGGGGCCTATCCCGAAGCCCGGACCGCATTGGAGAACCTCTGTGTCGAGGCGCCAGATTCTCCGGAAAGTCATTATTATCTCGGATTAGCCTGTAAGCGGACGCAAGATATCGAGGGAGCGCGGACCGCATGGGAGAGATGCCTGGCACTCGATCCCTTCCACCACCAAGCCCGAACACAACTGGGGCTCTTGTCGGCCCCCCCCGGGACCGAATTCTTGACCGACTCCGGAGCATCCTCCTCACCCCTCCAGCCGTCCTCAGGGGTCCCCCGTGTCCAGCCCGCCCCGCTGGGGGCGCGGTCACTCGGCTTTCTCATGGATAGCATCCTTTTTAATTTTGCAACCGTCCCCTTTGTGGCGCTATTCATACTCTTCTTCTTAGGAAACAGCGAGATCGAAGGAGATCCCCTCGAGTGGTTTCTAGAGAATGGGGACCCGATCCAATGGGGAACCACCATGGTCAGTTTCGTGGTGCACCTGGTTTTCATCCCCTTTTTTTACTACGAAAGCGGGATGACACCGGGCAAAAGACTTTTAGGAATCAGAATCGTGGATGTTTCAACTCTCGAACCCCTATCGGCGGTTCAATCCTTAGGCAGATTCCTTGCCTCTTTTCTGAGTAGTTGCGTCTTGTATTTCGGATACCTCTTCGCCTTCTTCAATCGCGACCGGAGAACACTTCACGATTACTTGGCGGGAACGTTTGTCGCCTCCAGCGAAAGTGTGCCCATGACATTACCCGAGAAAGGGATGACCGGACTCCTAGTTTTCTTTGCTGTCATCGGTCTCGGGATGTCCGCACTCGGACTCTTCTTTGCGATGGGCGGGTTGTTGGAGATGCTCGATCAATACCCCATCTCACCGTTCTAGGGACCGTCGCTCCCACTGTTCAAGCCACTAGGATTTGATATTTTTTCGCACCACTCATTGGAGGGTTTTTGAAGAATGAATCAGATTCGAGTCTTAATCGCGGCCCATGGGGAGATGCATGATTTCGACCAAAGTGGTCGATGTTTGGAATCCCTCCTCACATCCGAATCCGATCTGAAGGTGACCCTCTCCACAGAGCTGGATTCGATCTGCGAGTCGACTCTCCGAAAATTCGATGTCCTGGTTCTCTATGCTCAGGAAGAACATCTTTCCAAGAAACAGATGACAGCGTTGCTTGCATGGGTCAAAAAAGGAAAAGGTCTGGTGGGGGTTCACTGTGCTTCTGTTTCGTTTCCCCACAATCAGGCTTTTGGCGGGTTGTTGGGGTGTCGGTTTTTGGATCACGGCCCCATCCATCGATTCCAGGTCGATCCCACGGAAACCGATCATTACATCACACGAAGGGTCCCGCCTTTTTCGATCGAGGATGAACTCTACCTTCTCAAGGACCTGACAGAAGATTCGAGAGTCCTTCTCACCTCCAACTGGAAAAGAAAAAAACACGCCCTACTGACTGTTCGCGAAGAGGGACAGGGGAGAGTCGCGTACCTCGCCCTTGGTCATGACTCACGAAGCCTTGAGAACCCTGCTTTCCAAACCCTCCTCAAGCGATCGGTCCGGTGGTCGTTCGGCGCTGAGGAAGGCGAACCCATCCGGTGCGGTCTCGTTGGTTATGGCGGTGCTTTTAATATGGGTGAGGCGCATGGGAAAATGATCGAACAAACCCCCGGTCTCGAGCTTGCGGCCATCTGCGACCTCGATACGGTCCGTCTTGCCCTCGCGAAAGAAACGTTCCCAGGAATCATGACCTTCCAAAGGTATCGTCGAATGCTCGAAAGGGAGGACCTCGACTTGATTGTTTTGGTTACTCCTCACAACACCCATGCCCACCTTGCCATAGAGGCCCTGAGCTCGGGTAAACATGTGATCACAGAGAAGCCCATGTGCATCACCGCGGACGAGGGGAAACGGATGGTGTCGACCGCCAAACGAAAGAAGAGGATGTTATCTGTCTTTCACAATAGGAGGTGGGATGGCGATTACACCACTCTCAAGAACATTATCGAGTCGGGCGCAATCGGAGAAGTCTTTCAAGTCGATGTCTTCAGCGGAGGTTATGAACATCCCGGTTGGTGGTGGCGGTCCGACAAGAAGATCTCAGGCGGGTGTTTGCACGACTGGGGGGCGCACTTTATCGATTGGTTTCTCGACCTTATCCCGTCGCAAGTCATCGATGTATCGGGGTATTTCCAAAAGCGGTATTGGCATGCGGTCACCAATGAAGACCACGCGCTCGCGATCCTTCGCTTCAAGAATGGAGTGGTCGCCACCATCGAACAATCGAACCTGGCCGCCGCACCGAAAGACCGTTGGCGTGTCCTGGGTTCCAAGGGAGCCGCAACATGGAAAGGGCCGGGTGAGGAACATTGGAATGTCACCTCATACCAGCAATCCGACCAGCGCTCTGTCAGTCAGGTTCCTTTCGAGAAAGGAGATTGGCAGGCTTATTATCGGAATGTAGCCGACCACCTGACGATGGGGGAAGATCTGGTGGTCAAAGGGGATCACGGGTTGAGGGTCATTTCGATGATTGAAACCGCGGAGAAATCGTCACGAGCGGGGAATTCGTTAAAACCCGCTATCGGTTGAAGCGAAACTCAGCCAACTATATCGAGGAGCTCGCCGACACCCTCCGGATTTCCGCCGGCGTTTAGCTGCAGATTGAGGAGAGCGATGTCGGTGGCCGGTTCAAGAGCTTGGACAACTGCTGCTTGAAGCAGCTGAAGCACGAGCGCTTGTGCCGAAAGGGCCCCTTCAAGACCGGATACCATCGATTCTCCTCCAGATAGTGTCTCTATTGAGGATATTGGGATTGCACTCAAAATCAAGTGTTTTAGCGCGGTGCAGTCTTGCCACCCCGAATCGATATGGATTGAATCCGATTGGCTTTCCGCGCAAAGTTGACTGAGAGCCAAGGCTCCCTCCGATGAGAAGGGCATTGGGAAGATGAACATTCGAACAATACTAATCTCTACGATTCTTTGGACCGCCATCATTCAACCGTCTGCGGCAGGGACCCTTGTGGCTGGGGTCGGTGAAACCGCGCGCTCGTTCTTACTCACCGATGCCAACGAAGCCTTCGCATTCATCGATTTCGATTTCCAGCTCCGCGAGCCATCGAACTCTCCATCCGATGAGGGTTGGTTGGATGGCGTGTTCGCCCCGGAAGGATCGTATCAATTGGCTGCCTGGCCGATCTCGGGACCCGATCGTTTCGATCATTTCTCTGTCAGATGGAGAGGGGTCTGGAACCCAGGGAAAGGAACCTATCAGCTCCGCTTGAGATCCGATGGGGAAGCGGTTCTATTCGTGGGAGGCGGAGAGACCTTGGTCAGCCGGGACACTCGATCAGGAGCGACGACGACGCTGGAACTCGATGAACGACCTTATGAACTCCGTCTCGACTACTCCCACCTCACGGGAGACTCGATGGTATTCCTCGAATGGTGTCGGCCCGGCGAGGTCTGGGTCCCTCTTGTTCCGCTGTCAAAAAGAATCGAGGAGCGCGAGGGTTGGATCGGAACTTATTACTTGGGATCGCATTTTGAATCCGAACAATTTCAACGAACCGATGCAAGAATCATTTGGAACTGGGGCGAGTGGGGACCGTTAAACCGTCTCGAGGATCTACCGACATCGACTCTCGAGTGGAGTCACCACGATGGAAATCTGATGGGAGCCTTCTCCAGCAATCGCGAGGGGGCGCTCCACATTCAAATTAAACCCCCACCCAAATCGACCGATACTCGGATCGATTTCGCCAGAACCTCCCTCGTGATTGCTTCCAGTAGTATGGTAGAGGTCCACATCCAGTTCGATCAACCCGGATTGTGGGATGGGGATTCCATTTGTTTCGACCTTCCATCCGATCGCCCCTTATCCTTTTGGGAGACTGGAAAAACGATCCATAATGGAGGACAAGTGGAAGCGGCTATCCGAGGTCAGAGAGATCGATATGCCGCGGATCGCCAACGCCTTGAGGGATCGATGGCCCACCTGGATCGAGTTCTGTGCCGGTCGGGAAGATGGTGGGCCAGGGTACTCCTTGACCGCATCGCTTATGTTCCCAATGAATCGGAGCGACCGCCATCGAATCTTGAAGATGAGACTCTATCCAAACTGGGGAGTTCGCTGGTCTCTTGGTCTCAAATTTTTGCACCGGAAATCCACGAGGAACTTTCGAACGGCTTCTCCGATACATCAACCAAAGGTTTGGACAGCCTCATCGGCCCGGTGAGTTCCGATGAAAGAACGAATGATACATTGTTGAGCCCCTATCCGGAGCGTACTGTTGCCTGGAAGGTCGCAACTTTGGCCGATGGGTTGTTTGAGTGGAGTCAGGCGTACCATCAGTTTGAGGAGTCTATGGGCCTGGGTGATTCGGGGACTATCGATTTTCGGAAGGTGAAAGCCGGCAGGGAATTGAAAGTGAAAAATCTACCGTTTGGAGAACAACGACTCTCCTTCGATTCCACCGCCTCGCGTTTCCGTATCCAAAATCAAGAAGGGTGTTTTCTGGAATTTTCCGGAAGTGTGTCGGTCCAAGGTTTTCAGATTAACGGACGCGGTGAGTGGGAAGCGGAGATCGAGAGTTCTCAACAAGTCCTTCTGGAGACCGGTCCCAACTCACGAATATCGGGAGCCACATGGGAAGGGGAACCCTTGCTTTTGACAGGTCGGGGATCGGAGCGTCAGACAGGTTTTCTGCCGGGAAGAAAAGGGACCCTTTGTTTGATTCCGAGTAGAGAGACTCGGGGAATCCCTAAGGAGTGATCAGTCGAGTTGGTAAACAGGAAGACTGCGAAGAATGCTCCGTTTGAGTCCCTGCATCTGAACCAATACATCTTGCGAACGAAGGACCGATCGAACCAACCACTGAGAATGAATCAGGTCTTGTTCGGTTAACATCTCGTACTGGTCATCGTGAACGGTTGGCGCCATCTCTCCGAGAATGGATCGTACGCGTTCTTCTTCTTTCTCGTCGAGAAAGGGCAGCATAAGGGCGGTGAAAGAGAGTAGCCTTTGTTTCGAGGTGGCCGGAAGACAGGAGCGTCGAACCTGTGACAGGAGAGGATGAGAAAACCAAGACTCCCATTCGATCCCTTTCCCGTTGAAAGCGACTTCGGGGTCTTTCTCCACCACTTCCATGCATTTCGAGAGAAACGATTCCATTTTCTCACCCAATCCCCCTGAAGGGAAAACCTGGGGTTTCGGCTTTGAGGGTGTCATCGGTGGAATATAATCCCGATGCACTTCTTTCTTTCGGGTGGGTACGGGTGGTTCTTCCACGGGTTCAGGAGGGTCCATCTGCTGGAACAGAAAAGCCTGTCCCTCATCTTCGTTAGACAGCCACATTTCGCGCAATCGATTGAATCCCATTTCGCTTGATTCCCCCAAAAAGGATACTTTTTCCCCGTCGGCCTGAGCCCGACAAACCACCTCTAGTCTTACTTAATATCGTTTCGAGACGAAGAAATCTAAAGCAAAAAATTTCAATGGGTTAAATAATGATTATTTGTGCAGGGTGATATCGGGCGGATTACTTTCCGGGAGTGACTGTGCCTGCCTCCACAGTCCAGGTCGGGCAGGAGTCGAGAAGCCCTCTTAAGGCGGTCTTCTCGGTGAATGTAAGAAAGACCTGGGAATCGGACAGGATATTCTGGAAGAATCGTTTACAACGGTTCTTGTCCATCTCATGGGTCACATCATCCACGAGCAGAATGGGGTTATCATCGCCTTTCACCAAGAGGTCCCTTTCGGCCAACTTGGTGGACAGGGCGATCGATCGTTTCTGACCCTGAGAGGCATAGCGGTGGGCGGAGGCTCCAGAGATGGAGAGAACCACATCATCCCGATGGGGACCGCAGGTGGTCGTTTTCATTGCCTGATCTCGTTCCTGATGGGTTCGGAGGTTCTTAAGGAATGATTCTTGAAGAGCATTCACAGAAGGGATGTCGTCCAGTTTTTTCCAGTGTTCCCTCGTTCCCGAGGAACGATACTCCCCTTTCAGTTCTTCCGCGGATTGTGTGAGGTTGTCGTAATAGACGCTCGCACCCTCTAGAAGTTTCAAACTGTAGGATGCGCGCTCTCGTAAGACTTCCGCACCCTCCCGTACAAGCAGCGGCTCCCAAGCTTCAAGAAGGTTCCCGAGATCCTTGGACCGGGAATTCTGTTTTAGGACCGCGTTTCTTTGCTTGAGCGCCCTTCTGTAGTCAAGAAGGTGGCCGATCATTCGGGGATTCTTCTGACAAAGTCCGAGATCCAGCGCCCGGCGGCGGACATTGGGGCTTCCAGTGATGAATTCGAGATCCTCTGGAGAGAAGAAGACCGCCTTGAGATGACCGTAGAGATCGGCGCTTTTCTGCAGAACCTCTCCATCCAATCGGAATCGGCGGGTTTTGCCGTCCAGGCCCGCGCTCAGGGTGTGGGGGATCCCCTCTGAAATGAAATCGGCTTTGATGAACGCGGTTTCAGCTCGTGCTCTAATCAGTTCCCGAGTCAGACGAGTCCTGTGACTGGTCGAAGTTGCGAGGAAGTAGATGCTTTCGAGCAGGCTCGTTTTGCCTTGAGCGTTTTTCCCGATCAAAAGTTGAGGTCCATCGGGGAAATCCAAGGAGACCTCCTCGAGGTTTCGGAAGTTCTGGATCGAAAGGTTTTGTATGCGCATTCTTATCGTCTGGAGACATTTCTGCCCAAATCCCCGCTCGATTCTCCTTGGCGAATTCTTCCGCTCTCGCAAGCCGACGCCGGTATTGTGGGGAGAGATCCACTGAGCTGTCCAGACGGCCAAACCCTAGCTTGAGAACCTGTTCATTCAAAAGAGTTCGGTCACTCAGATAAACATAAGCGCTCAGGTTTCCGTTTCCATCCCGGGTTTCTCTTTCGAACAGGAGTCGCGCCTGCCTACCCTTGATTCTACTGCTCAAGATGTTGTACGTCGGAAACCCACTCAGAGCATCGCTCGATGCGAAAATCACACCCCGAACCGCTATGTTTCTTCCACCTTGGAGAAGCATC
>JAJDBZ010000679.1 GCA_029261095.1 Candidatus Omnitrophota bacterium
GCCCCACTCGCAGCAAGACCAAATAGGGGACGAGGGATGGCCTGTCCCGTTTGAAGTCCCGGGTTGGTCGCTCGAGCCCATCGGAAACGGTGGGCCTAGATGAATGATGGTCGCCCACCCCCTCACCGGGGAGGGCACAGAATCCGGCTTACACCTCGGGCCCGCCGATGATTCTCTCGTCATCGCCAGTTCCCCATTGACTGGCGCTCTGCTGGTTCGACAATACGACTTAAGAGTTTGTTCGATGTCCACGTCTTGAAAGGACTCTTGAAGATGAAGAATCCAACGGTCCTCCTTCTCTTCCTCCTTCCCGCCTTCCTACCCTCCATCTCCTTCGCAGGGACCGGAGTCGAATGGAATGAGGTTACCTCCGAAGCCGATTGGCCCGCCAGATGGAAACACACCTCAGTCTCCTATGACGGAAAACTCTGGGTCATGGGAGGCAATAGATCCTGGCAAGATGTCTGGTTCTCGGAAAACGGTGCGGATTGGACTCTGGCCACAGCGAATCCGGGATGGGAAGGTCGCCAAGATCATGCATCGGTTGTCTTCGAGAACAAACTTTGGGTTCTTGGTGGTTGGTTCGATCGTTCCACGACATTCGGAAGATTCAATGACGTATGGTCGAGCACGGATGCCGTCAATTGGACCCCTGCTACCTTGGATGCGCCATGGGAGGAACGAGACGGACATTCGGTGGTGGAGCACAATGGGAAGATGTGGTTGATGGGTGGTTATCGAGGAATCTTCTTTAATGACGTGTGGTGGTCCACGGACGGTGAGAATTGGACTGCCGCCACTCTCGAAGCGGAGTGGCCCGCGCGAGGAGATATGACAGCGGTCAGCTACGATGGAAAACTTTGGATCATGGGGGGTAACGGCGGCGAGCCTGGGAGAGATTACTTGCTTCCCCATGCAGATGTCTGGTGCTCTGAGGATGGTGCCAACTGGATTCAAGTCACGGACGATCCGCCTTGGGGAGACACGCGCTATCATACCTCTGTAGTCTATGACGATCGGATCTGGTTACTGGGTGGTGGCTATCCTCATTTTTTTGGACCGGTTCATGAAATGACTAATGAGGTGTGGTGGACCACAGACGGTGTCGCCTGGACACTAGCCACGGATTCGGCGGATTGGATCCCCCGAGGAGAACACACATCAGTGGTCCACGATGGGAAGATGTGGGTCCTGGGAGGAAGGAACCAAGAGGAGGGACGATTGAATGACGTCTGGAGTTCCTCTCCAAGGGTTGGGTTGCGATCGGATATCAACCTCGATGGCGTGGTCAACGACATGGACCTCACCCTCCTGATGTCGGATTGGGGAAAGGTGAGCGATCCGTAAGACTCCTTCCTTGGATCGGCCAAGTTTCTATGGAAAGGGAAATCAGAATTACCCCAGAAACTTCTGAGGGGTCATTCCTTCTGCATATTGGAAGGGGGAAGGAATCCAGATGAGAACCCGCACAATCGAACGAATGAGTGCCCCACTCGCAGCAAGACCAAATAGGGGACGAGGGATGGCCTGTCCCGTTTGAAGTCCCGGGTTGGTCGCTCGAGCCCATCGGAAACGGTGGGCCTAGAAGAATGATGGTCGCCCGCCCCCTCACCGGGGAGGGCACAGAATCCGGCTTATACCTCGGACCCGCCGAAGATTCTTCAGACCCCCGCTTGCCTTGACATTGCAGCGCTCAAAGGTAGCGTTCGTTCACCATGATACCTTACAACCCTTTCACTCATAAACTTCTCGGATTTAGCGCCAGCTTCCTCTTCATGATCCTGATGTCCGTAAACATTGCGGAAGCACAGGATCCGACTCCAAGCGCCCTGGAAGCCGACCCAGCAGGGTGGATCGACATCCTGCCCTCCGCCGATCTGGAAGGCTGGTCTCGCGTTCCCGTTCCGCCGAGTGCTCCACTGGGTCCGGAGCAGTGGAACCTGGAGGATGGGAAGACCTTGGTCTGCGATGGCGAGGGGGGGCATGACATGTTGTTGTGCGATAGGGAATTCGGTGACGCCATCTTTCATTTCGAATTCCGCTATACCAAGGTCGAGGGAACGACCGGGTACAATAGCGGCGCCTATGTTCGCAACTCCGAAAAGGGAGAGATCTGGCATCAGGCGCAATTCGGCGATGCCAACGGCGGTTACCTGTTTGGCCAAACCCCCAACAACGAAGATGGCAAGGTATCCTTTTCGACTCGCGATGATGTGAAGGACAGCCGGGTCAAACCGGTCGGCGAATGGAATGTTTTTGAGATCACCGCGAAGGAAGACCTTCTCACACTGTGGGTGAATGGAGCGGTCACTTGTGAGTTTGCGGGATGCGGCAAGCCGAAAGGCCTGGTCGGTGTCGAGGGTGAGGGTTACCGAATCGAGTTCCGAAATATGAAGGTGAAAGAAATCAAATAACAAATCAGCATTAATCCACCCATTTCCACATCCCCTGCCGGATTACCCATTCGCTTATCCGGCCTACAATGGTCGCATGCATGAATTTCGAGTCCTGAAAATCGATTTGCCCTCGGTGGAAGAGTTTAAAAAGGGACTCTCCCCACTCATCTATTCTCACCTCGATTGGCTCAAAGAGGAATCGAAGCGGCATAACCTGACTCGCGTTCCTGAAGAGGACTGGCAGGTGCGGCATGTCATGGATTCTCTAGCTCCGATTCTCGCGGGGTGGGAGATCGGCGACTCCTTTGTCGACATCGGGACAGGGCCGGGTTTTCCGGGGGTGCCTTTGGGGTTACAAAAGGACCAGTGTCGTTTCGCTCTAATCGAATCGAAGAAAAAAGTCGTTCACATCCTGAATGAATTTCTGGATACGCACCACATCGCTCCCCGAGGCGCCGCTTATGGAGAGCGGATCGAGGACGTGGCAAGACAGCCCGAACACCGAGGAAGGTATGATCGAGTGGTCACACGCGCACTGTCATCTCTTTCCGTTCTTATCGAATTAGGGGTTCCCCTTCTCAAAGTTAAAGGGGAATTATGGTGCTGGAAATCATCAGTTTCAGAATTGAACGATGTGGGTAAGACTTTGAAAAAACTGCACGTGAATGTCTCAAAAATTCTGGAGTATTCTCTTCCAGGTGAATCAGAAACTCGTTATATCCTGTCATTTGTGAAACAGAAAACCACCCCTTCAGAGTATCCAAGAAAGTGTGGGGTTCCCCAAAAAAGGCCTCTTTCGTAGACCTCTTTCCATTCCTAGTCCGGCGCCAAGACTCCTCATGTCCACTTGTCGGTCTGTAAACCCCTGTGAAGTCAGAGTTTAGACAAAATAACGGGTTTGCCTAATGCGGTAATAACGAAAAGTCTGACACTGTTCTCGAATGCTACTAATTTTATGTGCAAGGGAATTTGGGTACAAAACCTGCTTCAGACCAATTCGCAATGTGGGGTAACTCTGGAGTTTTTCAGAGATGAATGAATCCGAGATTCCCCCCAAACAGAACCCGATAGGGTCATATTGAGGAGTTTTTTGGATGAACTCGCACTCCAGTTTTGTCATCGTCGCCTGCTTCGCACTCTGCCTATCGATCACAGCAAGCGCCCGAGAGGGACGAGAATTGATTCTACCCAACACGCTTCATGTACCGGGGCCGCCACCGATGGATTCAGAACTCATCGGTTGTATCACCTGCCACATGGATCCGGATGGAGGAGAAGAAGACGATCCAATGCTCAACCCATTTGGAGAAAGAGTTCACGAAATTGTCGAAGACAGCGGCAAGGCCTCAACCCCGTTTTGGGGTAGTGTTTTAGCCGCTGAGGATACCGATGGAGATGGTTTCTCCAATGGAACCGAACTTGGCGACCCGGATGGAGTCTTGCTCCATATGGCGTTCAACCAGCCCACTGACGAGCTCTTCATGAGGACCTTTGCTATTCAAGAGCCAGCGGATGTGGCCATTACCAACGAACCCGGTTCGATCAGTAATCCGGGCGATGCGAGCAGCGTTCCACCAGGCGGTGGGAACACACCCACCCCGACACCCACAAACACAACCGAGGCCCCAACGGCCACGCCGACCGCAACATCGACAACCGAAGAGCCGACAGATACTCCGACTGCAACCGCCACACCCACGCCTTCACCCACAAACACGAATACGGAAGCACCCACTGCCACAAATACTCCAACTGAGGCCCCTGCGACTCCAACAAACACAGTTCCTGGGGAAACACCCACACCGACTTTGGACTTAGATATTGTGGATGACGGTAAGATCGACCAGAAAGACTACTTGATGCACCTCAAAAACGCTCGCCCGAAGAATGAAAGCGCTCTATCACCGGAAGATTGGTTCATTATGGCATCTTTCTGGCAAGGAAGTTTTTGAGAATTAACGAATGAGAGACCGTCGGAGGGTTCCACCCATCTGACGTTACAGGGTCCGGTTCCTTCCGGGACGTGGGGGCCGGACCCTATAAAAAACTTTGTACCCTCGCCTCGAAGAGTCCCATTCATGTTTGAAAAGCCTTCAAGAAATTTACCCGGAAACCACCGGGATAGTGAGGAGAGGAGCATCGTGTTTCATAAACCCTACACACCTCATCGATTGGAACGGAGAATTTATCTCCCCATTTTGTCGGCCTTGGTGCTGTGTCTCGCGATCGCTCCGGGACAATCCGAACCCCCGCTTTCTGATACAGGGAAGTACCAACTGTTGCCCGACCACAAGTATGCGGTCCGGCTCGCGGTCGACCTCCTGGGCGCCCATCCCACAGTGGGCGATTTGGAAGCGATCGTGGGAGGAACAAAAAGCATCGATGAACTGATCGAACAGTACTTGGATGACGAACGATTTTACCACCGCCTGCTCTGGATCGCCAACGACTTCTTCCTTACCGAGCGGACGGATGTTCCCTTTTATCAAGATGTCTTCGATGACGAATTGGAAGAGGAGATAGCCGCAAGCCTCGGGGAGGAGCCGCTACGGCTCTTTCAGTACCTGGTTTCTCATGATCTACCGATGACCGAACTCGCTACAGCGGCTTATACGATTGCCGATTCCACCCTGGCTGAGTTTTGGGGAATCGATTACCCGGGGCCTGATGGAGGCTCAGAGTGGATGAAATGCCACTACACTGACGGGCGTCCCCACTCAGGGATTCTATCGATGCAGTCTTTCTATTTCCGTTATGAAAGCACCGCAGCCAACAAGCAACGAGGACGCGCCAACCACATCACGAGGATTTTCTTGGACGATGACCACTTCCAACGCAATGTGTCGCTTGAGTTTCGACTGGCCAATAACCGTGAGTCGGATCTCGACAACGCGGTTCGCTACAACCCGGGTTGCCTCGCTTGCCACTCCTCACTCGAAGGGGTTGTGGGTCATCTCCAGGCACTCCAAATCGGCCCTGTGGGCGATTCAACCCAGGAGTATGAAGATTTCAATAATTACAGCCATCAGGGAATCGAGCGCTGGCAGCTGATTTCGGAACGGGTTCCCTCTTACTACGGCCGCCCCAGTGATGGGAAATTGGTGACACTTGGGAAATACCTGGGCAACGATCCCCGTTTTTCTTATACCATGGCGAAACGGATGTTGGCGGCACTGATTCAGGGTCTGGTCGATTACCGAGAGGGAGACTTATTGGTCGAACTTGATAAAATCTTTCGGGACTCGGAATTTCGGTTAAAGGACTTGATCAGAGCGGTTGTCAAAACCGATTTGTATCGGGCTATGGGAGTGACTGAGTTGGCTTCCGAAGATGAGGCGCGCCTGATTCAACCTTTCAGAGTCATTACACCGGAACAGATGGCGACTCTGGGGTTTGATCTGACCGGGCAAACCTGGGGAGAAGAAGACCGACCGAGCCTTGAATACGATCCCTCGTTCAAGATACCCGCGGGTGGTTATGACGGCCAGGTGATCGAGAAACGCAGTCACGCCATCACACCGATGCTCCTCCTGACTTACCAGCGTCATGCCGAAGCCATTGCCGATGATGTCTATGATTTCGAGTTACGTGGCGACCCTCCTGCGAACGAGAAAAAAGTGTTCACTCTGGCAAATGGATCTGAAGATCCGGTCCAATTCCAAACCCTAGTCAAAACCCAGATCTCGCAAATGAGCAAGCGCTTTCACGGAGAGATGGTCGGACCCTCCAGTTTAGAGGTGGGGAAACTCTATGATCTTCTTCTTGAATTCCGCAATCAGAATGGAGGAAGCACGACTCGAGCCTGGAGAGACCTCCTATCGCTGATGCTCCGTGACCCAAGGGTCTATTTCTATTGATTTGACAGCATGAACGAATGAAACCGAAGGACAACCAAGAAAGGTAAAAACCGAAATGGATCGCAGACACTTTCTCAAACATCTTTCAGCCGCGGCAGCGGGAGGGCTCTGCACTCCGAGTTTCCATCGGATGTTCGCATGGGCTCAGCAGGGGCAGGATAACCCCCATTTCTTCATCTTCATGTTTGCTCAAGGGGGGTGGGACATCACTCAAGTTTTCGAGTCCCAAAAAGAAGGTCTCCAAACGATTGATGTCCCTACCGGCGTACGAAACCAATTCGGGCCAGAAGTCACTGATACCTTTTGGGACGATCCGGTGGGTCGACCGGCGGTATCGCAGTTCTTCCAGGACTTTGGGGACCGAACCTCGATCGTAAACGGGGTGTATGTGAGGAGTCTCAGCCATAACCTCGGAAGAGAAACGGTGATGACTGGTACCACCGGAATGAATCGCCCGGATTGGCCAACCCAAATCGCTGCACGAAAAGCTTCTGACAGACTGCTTCCCAACCTCTCTCTCTCGGGCCCGAATTTTCCCGGGAACCTTGGAGGGGTCACAACTTCTGGAACTACATTTAACCGCCTTCTCTTCCCGAGCGGTTATGCACCCGAAGAGGACATTGAGAGCAGCATGGAAACGTACCTGAACGAAAAACTCAATGGTATTCTATCCGATGTCACCGATATGGGACACGAGGGTGGAAGAGTCGATGAACTCGATCGAGGTTACCTTCGATTTAACGAGATTAAAGAAGCGCGTAACACACTGAACCTTGGTGGAGGGGGCAACTTCACCGATCAAGGGCTTTCCGCTGTCGGTGCATTCCAAAATGGCATCAGCGTCACCGCGACACTCAGAGTGCCTGGTGGATACGACACCCATAACGATAACGACATGCGCCAAGGGAACAATTTCCAGAATACTTTTATGGGACTCAATACTATTGTCACTGAACTCGCGACTCGACCAGGTACGACTGGGACCGGATCTCTCCTCGATCAAACAACGGTGTGTCTGGTGTCGGAATTCGGGAGAACTCCACGACTTAACGGTGGCAATGGGAAAGACCATTGGCCGGTGACAAGCATGATGTTCGTCGGAGGCGGAATCAACGGTGGAAAAGTCTTTGGCGGTACAGATGATAGACAGAATTATCGGAACGTCGACTATACGACCGGATTACCGGACGATGCAAGCACCATTGAACTCGCAACCCCGAATATCGGGGCGGCTCTATTGACCCTCGCCGGATTGGATGCCAATGAAATTCTTCCGGGAGAGCCGGTGTTTACACCGCTCCTGAACATGGGGGGCTAACAGCATGAGGACTCGAAATCTTGGAATCTTTTTGGCGGGACTTCTTCTCGCTTCTCATGTAGAAGCCGCGAACCCGACGTACGAGAACTTCGGAGAGCGATTCATTACTCAATACTGCGCTTCTTGTCACCATTCCTCACGTCCCGAAGACGATCGTCACGGGGCACCCGAAGAGGTGAACTTCGATAACCTGGAGATGGTCCGAAATTGGATATTCGAGATTTACGATGTTGCCACGGGGGAGTCGCCATCGATGCCCCCCTCCAACGGAATTTGGGATTGGGACCGAGACCTCCTGGAACAGTGGATTATCAGCGAGATGGCGGGAGAGGGAGTCGAAAATCTCCCGGCTCAAGATGGATTGCACGATCCGGCAGTGGGAAGTCAGTGGTATGAGCGAATGAACATGATTGTCTCCCGACCAGGGGGATTTGAAGATAACGAAAGAAACATCCATATCCTGGGCCTCGCTAAGT
>JAJDBZ010000680.1 GCA_029261095.1 Candidatus Omnitrophota bacterium
CCTCACCTCTAGGGTCTATATGAGGGAGGCCGTCGAAATGGTTGGGTTGGATTACAATTTAATGGACGTGTGTTAAATTTAATGGGCGGCAAATGAGCATTGGCGTCAAAATGAGCGACGAAGATATCGCCAAGTTGAACAAATTGATGCGCAATCTAGAGGAGCGCTACATCCAAATGGGTACGCCAATGCGGCCACCCACCCACCCGTTGGCTCGGGTTTACGGGATGGCTGCCGGTCCGATCTCCTCCGGAGACGTTGTTGAAATCATCATCAGCGACGGAAAGACCATTGTAAAGTCTACCGATCCAGAGTGCCTCGATAAATTCTTCGGAACAGCCAAAAAAACCGACGACCAAAATGAAAAACGAACCACAATCAATCCCTGAAGCGCGCATCGCTCACTATGTCAAACTCGGCTACGAGGTTGTGAACGACGATCCAGGCAAACCGGGATTTGTGCTTGTCAAGCGAACGGCTGAGTGGCTCAAGTCCAAATTCGGTCAGCCCGACGAAAGCCAACCGGTCACCGACTCAGGATATAACCCGTTCGATCCATACGAGCCGGACGCATGAGCAAGATCGACTACGAAAAGCAGTGCAAATCCTGCAAAAAAACAAAGCCTGGATCTGAATTCCATCGAAACAGGCGGAACGCGGATGGATATTTCACCGTCTGCAAAGACTGTCGAAACGAAAAGCGGCGCGAATTCAAACACGCACCATTGGGCGCGAAAAAGAGCAAATCGAGACGACGAAAAATCCCCGGCAACGGCAATCTTGAGTATGCAAAAAGCTGCATTGTGGAGGCGATCGAGGATGTTCGCGCGGTAAAGTGCGATCCGCTGGCGAAGCTCCGCGCGGTATCGTCCGGCGTGACCGCGCTCCGTGGGCTCTACCAAATCGAGGAAATGGAGCGCAAGGTTGCATCCATCGAAGAAAAACTAGACAAAGTGCTCAAAGGTAAATTTGGCGCGAGCGACACTACGTCAGCGGATATCGGATCTAGAGATCCAACTTTCGCCGGCAGCGCGCTACCGTGATCTGGCCGTTCAGCTGGTCGTATTCGACCGCATTGACGGCAAGCTCACCGAAATCGAACGATCAAACATCGTTGGCGGTGTTTGGGACAAGTGGCTGCACCGATATACCGGCGAAAAGCCGACCGAAGTTCATGAAATCAGCGTTTCACCCAAGCAAATCAAAATCATTCGAGCCGTGCTTAAGCGCGACACCAAGGTGCTTTTGCACTGCGGCCGAGGATTCGGGAAAACTCAGGTGGCTGCGATCTGTTTACTACTAGCTAGTCTGATTTTTACGGGCGGATTCGGCATGGTGCTTGGCCCGACGCACGACAAGACGCGATTGCTGTGGGATCGAATCACTGGTGCGTTGCCAACGGAAACGTTTTTGGCACCGCGTGGGACCAAGATAGCGATCAAAGAGCTTCATTTTTTGACCGGGTTCCGCGTTCGCTTTGTTACCGGTGATAGCGAGGGCTCTGTCCGCGGGCCCGATAACGATATTGTCATCGTTGACGAGCGCCAGGGCGTCAAACAACGCGTCGTTGGTGCCGCAGAGCTCACAATGCGAAGACCATCCGGCGTTCACCTGCTGCAAATGGGCACGCCTGACTTGGCGAGCGAATTTGCAGACGAATATCGAGCATACCGAGATTACGATCCTGACAGCGTTGAGGAGAGTGCGAGGATCGCGCACATCGTTGATGGTTCGACTAGCTATGACAATCCATTCATCCCGCATCGGGTATTCAGAGCCGCTAAAAAACGAGACCGGCGATTTTACGATCAGGAGGTCATGGGCCTTTGGGTCGTGCTCGGAGAACGCGTCTACTACGATTTCACCCGCGAAACCCACGTTCGTAAATGGACCGCCATGGACAAACGTCGCGATATTACCCGAGACGTGCTCGACGATCGGTTCGGCGAGCGCGCCGAATGGTTGATCGGCGTTGACTACAACGTCTCACCGATGATCGCCTATGCCTGCAAAATTCTCAGCGACAGAGTCGACGGAACGCTATTCGTTCGCGATGAAATAGTGATTGAGCGTGATGCGACGTCTGAAAAACTCGGTCTTGAATTGATTCGGCGCGGATATAGACCGGACAATTCTCTGATTTGTGACGATGCCAGCGGACAGTACTCCAAAGGCGGGCAATCTCAAAGCGCGATGCTCGTCAATCTCGGCTATACGGTCGTGCATAACACGCGAAATCCCTACGTAAAGGACCGCGTTGCAAGCGTTAACGCAAAAATCAAAACCGCTGAGGGTCGCATTTCGATGCACGTAGCACCACGTTGTAAATTGTTGATTGAAGCGCAGGAACGCCAGCGGTTGGACAAAAACGGAAAACCGGATAAAACTGAGGGCCAAGATCATCCAAACGATGCGCTTGGTTACCCAATTTACCAGGTATGGCCGGTGACTATCACCGATGCTTGGTATGAATCCAAGGCAGCTTAGGAGCGTAATTTAAATGTCAGTGAGCATGAGGCAAATCAACAAACTGAAATCTGAGGGCAAGGATGTTCGCTTGATCGCGAACAATTCCGATCGAGTCAAGGAACTCGAAAGACGCGGTTTTAGCGTTGTTGGAAAATGCGATGTCAGCACGGTTCTGATGGCCAAGGACGGCAAGAAGGTCGAAAAGCCGAAAGCGCCCAAGACGCCCAAGGATCCTTCAAAGCCGAAACTGTCTGTCAAGGATGCGAATTGACAGAGCGCGCTCGCGAGTTTCGCAATCGTCACGGACAATCGGTTACGGTTATTCCGATTTGGGAGCGCTTTGCGCTCGATCGAGCAAACCGCATTGCTGTCATTTGGTTGCCTGAATCAGCGTCGGACAATACCGCGACGTTGATCGGTTATTATACAACGCTTGCACTCGCGCAAGCTGCGGCGATCGCCAACGAGACCAACGGCCAGCGGCCCAAGATTTTGATGAACGAACTTCATGCAGACATACCCACAAACCAATTTGTGGGGACCGTGGTCGCACCAGAATGGTACGACCCGCAACACCCTGATGTTTGGTGGCAATGAAGATTCACCTTCTACACGATCGCGTTCTGGTTCGAGTCGATCCTCTTATCTCGAAATCAGAGGGCGGCTTGATTGATATTCCGGAAGCTGCGCAGTGTTTTAGCCAGCGAGGGACTGTTGTTGGTGTTGGTCCTGGCGCAATCGACGATGAAGAAGGTGAGATTATGCCAACCGAGGTTCGGCCGGGCGATCGCGTTTCATTTCCTGCTAGATCTGGTACCGATTTGTCGATCGGCGGCAAGTGGCACCGTTTTTTGCGCGAAGATCAAATTGAAGTTGTTCTAGAGGTGGCATAGGTGGCACACGTCACTAGTATAGCGAGCCAGTCAGTGATTGATTCCATGGAGCGCTCTGCACTAGACTTTGACGAGATTGCAAAGCGCGCAATCGACAAATATCACAGCCCCAAAGTTTCAGACAGGCGGCGAAAGATCGGCGATCGCGTCTTGATGCTGTCGGACGACTGGGATCCGCAGCTGCGTGCCGCCATGTCTAAGTGGCTATCGAGAAACGTGCTTACCGCTGTCATTGGTGAAAACAAAGACGTCTTGGATATTTCGCGCAATGTTTTTCGCGCTATATCCGAAGAACTCTGCGTGCTCTATATTCGCGAGCCGCATCGATCGTTCGACGACGAAAAAAACACCTCCGAATTCAATCGCGTGATCGACGGATCGCACTTCACGACCTTTTGGCAAACCGTTGAATTGAATTTGCATGCTTGCAACGATGTTGTGATTTGGCCAACCGTTGTTACGCGCAACGGCAAGCGCGTCTTGTTCCACAACATCGCGACCGGCGCAGATTTGGATATTACGCCACATCCGCAGCAGCCGACCGAGCCATGGATTGTTACCTATGAACTGCCCTTGGACGATCGCGGAAAAACTTACGCGATTTGGACACCAGAGTGGCACGGACAATTCACAGAGATAGGCGGTCAAATCGTCCAAACCGGTCCCGACCCAATTGTACATGTTGGCGGCAGAGACATCGAAACCGGTTTTGGTGGATTTGAGAACCCTTATCGCGAATTGCCGCATGTGTTTATCCATGCAACCTATCGAAGTAAAGAATTTTGGGACTCGACCACGGGACGCGACTTAACCGATTCGACGATTGGTATCGGAAAGATGCGAACGCTTTCCAACTACAGCTGGAAAATGGGAAGCTTCAAGCAGCCGGCGATCACTGGAAACATGACGAAGCCCCCACCTATGGTTCGCGACGAAGCTGAGCCGCTGATTGCACGTGGCGACAACGTTAGCATTCAGCTAATGGACTTGCAGTTTGACAGTCGCCAGCGTCGTGAATGGATGGAGTCTGACACGCTCAATGCAGCTGCTTCGCGCGGTATATCGCCAGAGCGGCTCAAAAAGAGCGCGAGCCACCAAACAGCGGCAGCGGCGCGCATTGCAGATCGTGGACTTGTCGAGCGCCGACTCAAGACTGCGCCGATCATGGAACAGGCAGAGCGCGAGTATTATCGAAAAGTAGCGATCGTCTCAGAGGCTCACGGCGTTAGTACGCGGCTGGACAGAGAAGCGCGACTGAACGTGGTCTACGCACCGTTTGAGTACGCTGGCGATCCAGGTGCAGAAGGCGCCAACCTAGCAGCAGCATTCGCGACCGGCGTTGATTCAGCTGTTCAATACGTCATGCGACGCAATCCAACGATGACGGCCGATGAAGCAAAATCATCGGTTATTGAAGCGGTCAATTTGCATGCTGAGATTTCCCGGATTAAGCAAAATTCGAATGCGCCAGAGATCGCAAGCAATCGATCTCGATCAGATGAAACAAACGGCTCCACGGGCCCGATAGTCCGTGACCAGGAAAACGACGGGTAAACGCAGACCCGATACCATCTGCGATATGGAGTTAGAAAATGACAGCACCAGCGATTGAAGATAACCAACCACCTGCAATACCGCCGGGCTCGCCACCCGTAACCCCTGGCGATAGCGGTAGCGGAGATGAGATGGTTCCGGCAAGTCGCCTGCGTGGCATCATCGGTCAAAATACAGCACTACAGGAGAGAGTCGCTGCATTTGAAGCCGCTGAAGCAGATCGCGAGCGAGCAGCATTAGAGGCAAACGGGCAATATCAGCAAGCGCTCACCGTTGAACAAACGCGAGCGCAAACACTTGAGCAACAAAACGAGCAGCTTACGCAGCAGCTTTCAGAGCTGCAGGGTCGAGAGGAAATTCGGCTTGCTGATTTGACCGAGAGAAACACAGCACGAATCGAGGGATTACCGGAAAATCTGCGCAGTTTGGCACCGACGAGTTACGGCCCCGATGAGCTGAGCGCATGGTTAGCAGATGCCGAGCGCCGTTTCGATCTTGATGTTGCCTACGCCAATCGCGCTACAACCGGACCAGCAGCGCCAGT
This sequence comes from Candidatus Omnitrophota bacterium, assembly GCA_029261095.1. Lineage (GTDB taxonomy): Bacteria > Hinthialibacterota > Hinthialibacteria > OLB16 > OLB16 > JACKFH01. The sequence continues at coordinate 5,461 of JAJDBZ010000680.1, forward strand.
TCGCCCGCAATCCGACGAGGAACAGCGGGCCCGCATGGCACAATTGGTTCGTGAGAAAACGATGACAGGAAGGGTCAATAATCATGGCCAACAATAAAAACAAGCCCAACGCAAACCAAAACACACCAAATCCCAGCGTCGCCGAGTTTGACGACGATGACGATCTTGAGCTGATGACAACGCTCGATCATTACGATGCAACGCACCTAGACAACATGGATCCAAACTATGTTTACAGGCACGTTGCAGAGCGTAATGTCGATCGGCTTTTACGCAGTCGCCATTTGCGATATGAGAAAAGCCCAGATCACCCGATTAGCCCCCTTGGGAGCGAGTTTACTGTCATGAGGTGTCGCCGAAAGCGATACGAACGACGACAGGAAATTCGAGAGCAGCGGCTTAGTAACTCTGCGAAACCGTGGGACGCATCGACGTTGAACGATCAAGTGGGCATCAGCGAAAGTGACGGCGGATTTGTTGAGCGTCCGGGCCACAACGTAAAAGAAATGAGACGAAATGGCTAGCCAAGCACATAACCTAAAGGGGTTTTGGCCCCTGGATTCCGGCGCCGAGATTACATATCTCAAGGTTGCCGCAACACAAACCCTAACCAAGGGAGATGCCGTTATCCTAAGTATAGGTAGCGGCCTTGTATCGATTGGTCTTGCGGCAAGCGCAGAGCTTTGCGGCGTGATTGCGCAAGATTCTGTTTTGCAAGCATCGGGAACACTCGTTGCTGTCTACGCTAATCCCAATGAAAAGTTCATTGGGAACGCAGATGCCGACAGCTCTGCATCTGTTGCGGGTGCCTATGTCGATCTTGTCGGCGCAACCGGCGCAATGCTTCTAGACGTTGGATTGTCCGTGACGGACGTGTTCACGCTCGTTGCTCCGTATGATTCGTCCGAAGCATTGGCAACAGCCAACGCGCGTTGGATTTGTCAAATCAACAAACACGCGTTCGCCGAAACTTCGGCGTAGGAAAGGAGCTAGTCAATGCTTACCACAGGACTCACCGCGACTACGGGAACCCCGGATCGCAATATCACCAACCTGGTTATGGATGCGTTTCTGCAAGCGCAATCTGATTACCAGGATTATTTCAACGTCTACAGCACTACTCGCGAGCAAGAAAAGCTTGCAGCGGTCAGCGGCCTAGGCGCATTTCCCGTCATGAGTGAGGGAACAAAGGTCAATCTGGACGAAGCTGTTCAACGCTTCACGGCAACCTATTCGCAGGTTGATTATGCACTTGCGTTTCGCGCAACGCACAAAATGAAGCGTGGCGACGGCGAACTTGGCATTCTGGCCAAGCTTGCAGCAGCGCTCGGCTTCTCTGCATCTGACACCATTGACACGCTTTGCTCGTTGATTCTCGATCGAGCATTTGATTCAGCGTATACATACGGTGACGGTGAGGAGCTGATCATGGCAACGCACCCGACAGCAGGTAGCACGCAAAGCAACCTGCTAACCGTCGCAGCCGATCTAACATCGGCGACACTCAACCTTCTTTACGCGCAAGCCGCAACGCTGGTCAATTTCCGCGGTCTGACGTCATCGACCATCCCGGATACGTTGGTTTATGCGCCTGCAAACTTCGAGGTTGCAACCCAGCTAACTCAGTCGCCCGTTGCGGTTGGTGCATCCAATGCGACGATCAATGTATTTGGCAATGGCCGTCTAAAGGGTGCTCAGCGGCGTAAAGCTGCTGATACCGACGCATGGTTTTTGCTCGATTCAAACCCGGTCAAAAATCCGCTTCAGATTGCGTTTCGCGAATTCTTCGAATCTGATTCGCATGTTGAGCCTGGTAAATGGGGCGATGAGATCCATATGGGCCACTTTGCGGCAACCCTTCCGATCGGCTCTTACGAGGGCATCCTCGGTACCCCAGGCGCTTAGGCGTCAGCCATAGCCGGGCGGGGGCTTCGGTCCCCGCCCTCCCAAAGGCAAAATGCAATGACCCAACCACAAGCAGCAATGAAGCGCGATATCAACGCAAGCGCCATCGCAACCGCGGAGCCTACGGTCGTGACCGATGGCGTTGAGGCGGTTAACGTAACTCACGATTATGTACAGGTGGCCGTGCTCTATACGATGGCGGCTGGCGTTGGTCTAACGCAGCTATACCTCTATGGATGGGCGAATGACGATCAAGGCGGTGGTAATTGGTACTTCCTCGAAGATCTCGGCACGTATACGCACCCCGAAGGCATCACGGGAACGTTTCGCGTATCTAAACAGGTGCAGGTTGGGGGGGCGTTCGCGCGCTACGCAACACGCATCATCGGCACGCCAGCCGGCACGACTCCCGCTGTAACAACGTGGATTGGCACCCGCTAAAATGAGCGACTCTCGATCGGAGTTTCTAAAAGCTGTCGCATTGCAACGACTAAATGTGGTCTTCCCTGAAGGTCGACCATCTGCAACGCCTAGCGTCGAAATCAAAGATTCAGGCGGCGTAATCATTTCTGCAGATGCAACGACCAATGTCACACAGGACACGGTCAACACGACTGTAGCGAGTGCTGCCGCCATTGGCGCAGAGGTGCTTACGCTTGCAAGCGCTGTTGGAATCGTTGCAGGTCGCACCTATCGCCTTACATCAGCAGATGGACCCGTTGAAGATGTTCGCGTGCTTGAGATAAGCGGCGCTGTCGTGACGCTAGATGAACCTCTGGCACGTGCCTACGCAGGTGCTGGCAGCGACACTTTCCAATCCACGCGAGCCTATTACACAATGCAAACGGTTGACGTTGCGCAGCTACGCGAGGGGATGCAGGCAACCTGGACCTATGTTGTAGACAGCTTGAACTACACGCTTAGGCAAATCTTTGACGTCGTTTTGCATGTGTTACCTAACCCTCTGACACGAGACGCGCTGGCGATCGAATACCCTGACGTCTTCAGCCAAGAGCAATATGAAAATCGCGGAAGCGACTTTCAGCGACAGCGCGATCTTGCATGGAGTCAGGTCAACGCGTGGTTGCGTAAGCGCAAGGTTCGCCTGGCGCTTGTACCTGATGATGCCGACCTAATGGAGTTGGCTCGTTGGCATCTGACAGGAATATTGACACGAAGCGGAATCGAAGTTTTGCGAGGTTTTGACGATCAAGAATCAATGTTGCGCTACATTGACGAAAAAATAGAGACCGCGCGCGAGGAGTCAATCAGCGGGCTGTCAGCTTATGATGCCGATGAATCAGGAGACTCAGACGAGGATGAGGTCGCCGACGAAAGACTGACCTGGTATCGCTGATGGCCACGCAACTTCACAACGTTCGACGCAACTACATCTGGCGGATTGAGGCCCTTGCGCCAACGCTTAGACCCGATCAGCGATTCAGGCATTTCGACCCACGAACATTCAAAGGCAGCAATCAAAGCGGCATAGCAAGGCACTTCTTTGTTGTTCGAGACGGAAGCAGCGCTGATGACAGAGACGGAACCGGGCTTAGATTCAGAAAAGCCAATCACGCGTACCAGGTGAAAATTCTCTATCCGCAGTCGCTCGGGTTTGACTTGCAGCAAGACATGATCGCCCAAGACAGGTTTACGGTTACCACTGGACTGTTCAATCCGAACACATTCCTGGGTTACTCTGATTCGGCAACATCAACCAACGTCGGCATTCGTACCCGGTGGGTCGAGGGTGACGAGGTTGTTGAGAGCGACGACATAGAAAACGTCGACGAACTGATTATCAATTTCGAAAGTTTCATAGAGGAGACTGTTTAAATGGCCGGTGAACCAAAGTTAACAGAACTAAGAATGCGAACAGGAACAACGTTAAATACGACGTTCACTGCGCCAAACGCATCGGGGTGGGATTCAACCGAGGTCGACGTTGACTATTGGCGTGCAATGAATGTCAACGACGCTGCCATGGTCCAGGAGACTGTCCCTGATGAGACGCTGAAGCGAAACATCTTTGACAATCCAGCACCAATTCCAACGGTCAAGCGCGGCGATCTTGCATATGAGATTTGGGGCGGTCAATCAAACGCTGATGTATCGGTTACCATTCCGCCCACGTGTCAGAAAATAGCGGATATCATTGGTGGCGTCGACCAGCCAGCCGCCGCTAGCTATACGGCTGATGCATCCGGTAGCACGACCACCACAATCAACACGGTAAATGCTCCAGGACTTGCCGACAATGAGCCAACAGGGGCCGCATTGCTCGTCGGTGGTGAAGTGGTACGTATCTCGGGTCAAAACGCAGCCGGTGACATCACATCCCTGGAGCGCGCACTGTCTGCGGCTCCAGACAGTTTACCAGTCTATACAGGCTGCCATGCCTATTACGATCCCTCGACAGCGCAAAAGTATTTCGATTTTACCTGGATCGGAAATAGCAACGCGCGCACGTATCAGGCGAACGGATGTCAGGCGACATCGTTAGAGCTGCAGGGAACTGCGCCAGAGGAAGCCCTCAAATGGGCGATCACGATGGCATCGGCCGGCTGGCAACTTCCTACAGCTAACCTCGAAGCGATGACCGACGATACGCTTGTCGGCAACGATCCCGTTACCGGGGGATCGATCAAATGTTACATCGGCGATGCGTTTTCGCCAGCGGTCACTCGCGCGCTTGTCTGCGCAAGCAACATTTCGATAACCGGTCTTTCGGCGTACACACGCAACGTTGGCGGTAGTGGCCTTAACGGCACTTGTGGCTGGGTCAAAACACTCGTTGAGCCAACGATCAGTTTCGATCTTCCATGGACCGATGACATGCCAGGCTTGCAAGCAGACGTCGACGGAAGGCAATCAAAGCATCTATGTCTTCAATGGGGCAATACGCCGGGAAGCTGCTTTGCGATTACTGGCAGCAATGGAAAGATCACAAGCCTAGAAAACAAAGACGTAAACGGTCTTGATGGTGTTGGCGTTACCATGGTTTTCAGCACGACGCTCGCCATTGACACTTCAAACCTAAACGCACTGAAAAGAACACCGCTACTGTTCAGCTGGTTCTAGCCAATTCCGAGGTTGATGCATGGCCATTAAGCATTATATCAACAAAAAAGTTCGATTCGTTTCGTCTCTTGACGATGCGCCAACTGAAGCCAGTTTCGAGCGCTACAGAAACGAGGGTTACGAGTATGACCATCTCGAGTTTGAATCAGGTGAAAGCCCGTCTGTTTTTCATCTGAAGCAACTTGAGCATGATGCGCAGGTTGAGGTTATGTCGATGACCCAGATCGATGCGATAGCGGCTGCAAAGCTCGCATTTCGAATCGGTGTTGAAAGCATCGACAATTTTGAAAGCATCGATCTGGAAGACAGCAATAGACCAATACCGCTAAAGTCGATCGATCGCGTAGAGTCCAAGTACGGTAAAATCATCGACGAAGATTGGATGCGCGTGGTCAGATTCGATG
>JAJDBZ010000069.1 GCA_029261095.1 Candidatus Omnitrophota bacterium
AGGTGACGAGAATCGCTGGCGACGTATTGGGATGGGTAGACCAACACGGTAACGAGATCTGGGTAATATTTTGTATCACGGTTAAGAAGGAGGATGCATGCTTGGGCGGCGATCGTGACACGAATCTCATCGGTCATCTCAAGGCCGCCGCAACCCTCGAAATACTTTTCCGAGAGGAATACTTGAATGTGCCCTTGGAGTTGTTGCCTCTCAGTCTCAGTCAGTAGGAGGTAATAAGGGACATTCGACTCGATAACCTCTACCCATTTTTTGGGAATGGGCCGGTTACGAGCCCGCTGTCGGCGCCATTTTTTAATCCCGAACATGGCTGCCTCGCATTAGAAAACGAACACTAGAGCCCATTTCTTTGGACGACTGCTTAAAGGCTGGATCGACATGGCCCCTAATCTCATTCGAAGGGGCTCTCTTTTTTGGTGGGAAGTTGCATATAGAACTGTTCCCCCAAATAGATCTGTCTCACCCACTCGTTGTTGATCAATTCTTCCGCATTCCCTTGGGCACCGACCTCGCCCTTATCGATGATGTAGGCTCGATCAGTGACAGCGAGCGTTTCACGGACTGTGTGGTCGGTAATGAGGATCCCCAGTCCAAGTTGGTCTCGAAGCAATATGATGTGTTTCTGAATATCTTCCACAGCGATCGGATCGACTCCTGCGAAGGGTTCGTCAAGGAGAATGAAGGTTGGATTCGAGGCGATGGCGCGGGCCATTTCAAGGCGACGTTTCTCACCCCCGGAAAGGGTCGCAGCCTGTTGATCGGCATTCCTTTCGATTCCAAGTTGTTCAAGGAGTTGCATGGCTCGAACACGACCGGGTCTGCCCCCCATTCCCTGAACCTGGAGGACAGCTCGAACATTGTCGAGGACTGTCATTCCTCGAAAAATCGAAGGTTCCTGTGAGAGGTAGCCCAAACCCGAACGGCATCGTTTGTACATTGGCCATTTGGTGACATTTTTTCCATCGATCAGGATGCGTCCCGAATTCGGTTTGATCAATCCAACGATCATCCGAAAGGTAGTGGTCTTCCCTGCTCCGTTGGGTCCAAGGAGACCGATAATCTCACCGGGTCGGACCTCAAGGCTGACATCGTTGACCACGCGGTTCGATTTGAACGATTTGGATAAATTGATGGCTTGGAGAAGTTTCATACGGTTTATAGGGTCAATAAGAGCGGTGATTCTAACGGGAAATTAACCGTAGGGGTACTCCATTCATCCATTCGATTCCCTCATATCCCCCGCAAGAAACCACGGTCGATGAGATCATAAGCAATTCTGAGTCCCCCATAAATGAAGAACGAGGCTACGCCAGCCACCCAGAGGTAGCGGAAGAAGGTATCATGCCGGTCAATGAGGTGAAGCATTTTGCCCTTGAGCCTCTTACCCACAAAAAGCGAACTTGATTGGATCCAAAGAAAGGCGAACGCAATGGGGGTAAAGAGGTGAAGCTGAAGCGAATCCAGAAATTGACCTCGCCAGAAATGGCTGATTCCGCGTGTCATACCGCATCCAGGACAATCAAGACCTGTCATTTGGTGAAAAAGACAGAGTCGGAACCCAAAACCAGTGGCAGGCATCGCGAGGGTGATTAAGAGGACAGCACAACAAAACAGCGACCATCTGGGGTTCCCCCAGAACTGAGCGGAAGTTCCGAGGGTGGCTTCGTCTTCAATCTGTCTCGCCCGGGCCCAATCGTCGAAACGTTGAATGCACCAACGAAGCGGGCCGGAGGAATCAGACCAGAAGTCATTCATGGAAGCGCTTTGCGAGTTCGGCGGTAAGGATTCTAAGTTCTTCCCTGGCCTCGTTCATTCCAGGCTCGAGCGATTCGAGAAGCGGGATCGTTCTTTCCACTTGAAACCTGAGTTTGGCCTTGGGATCGGACGCGTTGTGGACTCGAACATGCTGTTCGGAAAAAATATTCGCATCTTGGTAGACGAAATCCTGCACTCTTTGAAAATGAATGTCTTCGAGACCGATATCGATCAGTTCTTGCTGAAGACTCTGAAATCGCCTTGGACAATTCTTAGGGTAGTCGCCTCGGTCGATCCTCTTTTGGAGCTTTCTTAGTTCCTTGAGATGTGAATCCGCACGATTGAGAATTCCTTCTATTTCCGCCTGCATGGACTCAATATTTCGATTCATTTTCGGGATATCGGGTGCGCCTCGGTCCGCATAGATCTCAGAAACGATGTCGAAGACAGGAACGGAGTCTCCAAGATGGTCCGTTAAGACCTCCTCAAATGGAATTTCTCGGGTACCGTTGATATGTGCTCCTCGCGATGTCGCATTGATCACATTAAGATTATATTTTACCAAGGTGTACTCAAGGTTGTTCTGAATATTTTTGAGCCATTGGGTGGTTTTCACCTCTCCACCTCCGATGGCGGGAACCTTCAGGGATGAGTTTGAGGCGGGGATACCCGGACGGACCGGATAGATGGTCCCTTCCGCATGGGTTCTATCCGGTAGGACCGCCAAGTCCTGCCCTAAAAGAATGATCGGATCGCAGCCAAGGATCTTCGCCGCACCGATGGATGATATCGCCACACTGTTTCCGCGATACAGATACTCTTCTTCGAGATTCAGGGATTCGGCAATCCACGAGAGAATCTTCGATTTTTCACCTGACCCCGTTTCAAACTCACCAAAAAACGAGGGGCCCTTGAAAAGATCCCAGACCAGAGGCGGGGCACCACTCGTG
>JAJDBZ010000681.1 GCA_029261095.1 Candidatus Omnitrophota bacterium
GTCCGGCCAAAAAATAATCGTCCGAACTGGCGCGTTCTTTTCTCCCTGCGAGGTAGCCGATGATCGACAGCACCACAAAAAACGAGATGAAAGCCAGATAGTCGATGGCGCCTAATGGGAAGGATTGGATATCGTTCACGCGTCTTTTCCTCCAGGTCCAATCGGACAAAACCGCATCCCGGTCATTCTCGCGAAGGCTTCGAGTGCTTTCATGTTGTCGCCCAACATCAGAGCGCTGTGATGGGTTCCGCCATAATCTTCCGAATAGATCTCCAAGAATCGTTCCATCGGGATTTCAGGTTGAATCCAGGCGCGTATCCAGTCTTCGATATCCGGGTGTGTTCCATCTTCCAGCACCTCCACCTTGGCCGCGATTAGATTGAAGGCTTTATGGGAAGCGGGCGCAAGGTTGACCAGGGTGGCCGTACCGGGACGAATCGCACAAGTCAGGACGGCCGGGTTTTGGGTGGGTGTAAAACCAAAATCTTTCTCATACAGACGAGGTTCTCCCGCGGCGACTTCGGGATTGATCTCCCCCATGTGCGAAAGAAACAGCGAACCGCCCTTCCAATCGGGACAAAAGATCTCGGTGAAAGTGGTTTGCCCAAAAGCGGTCTGGAGCGCTCCCACCAACGAAGCAGTGAGGACATCCCCTTCACCCGCATACCCGATCCCGCGGAACATCGCTTTGGAGCATTCCAAGAAAGGAACGGTGCCCAACGGCCCATCCTCATAATCGAAAGAAAGGAAATTCAGACTGAAGGCATCGTATTCGTTCCGCTCGAGGTACTTGCGCAACCCGAGTCCGAGACGGTTGCTGCGTTCGTGGACTTCCTCGTTCGTGTCCACTCGAAAATTCTCCACATCGCGAGCGACCTCATCCTCGATTTCATCCTGGCTGATTCCCTCGACATCCCCCAATAGGTCTTCGGGTGAGATCTCCTCAACCTGAATCCCCAGTTCGCTGTCCAGTGTTTTTTCTTCGACCTGAAAATCCCCCATACCCGCGAAGACTGGACCGATGCGAAGGGCCCGGGTCCTCTTGAAACGTCTGGCGGCCAATGCTGCGTGTGCGATTTCGTTGAACCTATCGATAACGTGTGGATCCGAAAGATGTCCGGCCACCACAAACGGGTAGGTCTCATATCGTCGAAGGACTGAAGCCAGATCCTGGACCCCATGGATCCCGTGGTTGTAGAGGAGGCGCATCGGATCGACCTCCAACCCGAAACTCTCATCCAGAGTAGTATCCAACATTAAGATTGGTTGGTGGGCGTTGATCAGGGGACTGACTGCTTCGAGAGAGGGAGAGTAAGCGAGGTGGAGAGTCACAATCAGATCCACATCGCTCTCATGAAAGGAGTGAACCGCAGATTCCACTTCGGGGCGCAGACGGCAGACCGGCGCGGGTTCCACTTGTATGTCGGCACCTTCAATCTTCTGGGCCACCCCCCGGAGAAAAGGATCCAGGGTCTCCCGCATTTCTGGGAGGGTTTTGTCGTACAGTTCGAGATAAAGGGGTAAGAGTCCGACCTTGGGTGTTGTGTTCATCGCTTTATTTTCCCCCCGTCGCACGCTTAAAAGTATATGCTCTACTTGCCGGGACCTGAGAGTACAATCGATCGAATGCTTCCAGATACAGCGTTCTTCCCCGGTCGAGAACCTCGATGTCCAACTCGCGGGAAAGACGAATTCGCATTGTCCGAATCTTCGAGACTTTTTCGCTGAACGGGAACAAACAACCCCGTGTTCCCATCGCATCCTCATCAAGAATGCGGTAAACAGGAAGCGGGTCGAAGAGTCCTGCGATCATCTGCTGGAATACCCGCCCACGGCTCGCGCCACCGCACAGGACCAGGCTGTCGACTTTCTTCTCCTCTTTGACTCGTTCAAAAACACGGGCCAATTCATAGCACATTCCAGCGCCGACCGCCCGGAGGAGATCCTCGTTCGTTGTCGATGGATTCATACCGAACAGGCATCCCGCTCCATTGATGTCTGGAGAGAGAGGGTTGGGGCGATTCACCCAGGGTAGACTGATGAGACCATCCGGCGGAAGCAGGCTGACTTCAAAAATCTCCTCTTGCTTGTCCAGGGCCTTCCTTTGATTTGGATGGACAAAGGTTTCCAAAGCCCAATCCCAGGTCACATTCCCGGTGAGAAGAGGTTGGATGATCAACCGACCTCTTCCGGTTGGAGCGGGAATGGCCAGTTGGAAAGAGGATTCTCCTTTACTCTTGAGAGGCAAGCAGAAATTTCCGACCCATGCGGTTCCCAAAGAACACTCGAGCGGATTGTTGGATACCTGTACGACCGACAGGTATCCCGCTTCGTGGTCGTTGTAAGGACCCAACACTGGGATCCCCTCAGGCAGATTAAACCGTCTGGCCGCTGATGCGCTCAATGGACAGGTATCATGCCCTTTCCTCATCGGTGCGAAGAAGGAAGAAGAATAACCTCGCCCTTTGAGAGGTTTCTCAGAGAGATCCCCCGAGTGAACATCGTAACACCCGATCTGCAGGGCGTTGCAAGCGTCTTGCCTCCAACATCCCGTGAGCTTGTGGAAGACCCATTCTCCAATGCCGACATACAGGTTCTCATCCCGAATCAAGTCCGCCGATCTTTCTTTCAGCCATTCTATTCGCGCGAGCCCCATTCCGGGTTCATCCCGGAGCGAGAACGATCGCCAGTAACTTGCAGGCTTTGTTTCCGCAATCCGGTGGAAATGGGGAAATGCTCGAGCATCGTTCCAGAGCGCCATCGGAGTATGGGGTTGGCCGGTTTCACGGTCGACAATGAGGGTACTGCCGCCCTGTGTCGCGAGACCGATCCCTTCAACCTGACACCAATCCTTGCCGAGAGTGGATTCGATCTCACGGAGAACTTTTTTAATCGCACGCTCGATCGCGGCGGGGTCCTGTTCCCGTTTGCCATCGGCGCCCACACTCACTTTGAGGCGCTGCGAGGAGGAAGCGCGGAGTCTTCCCGACCTACGGTCAAAAGCCGCGGCTTTCAACACCGTGGTTCCGATGTCGATTCCAAGCAGGATCATTTTGACGGTCCCGGGTTAGGTTTCATAACGAGACGACCTTCTTATCCCGATTCGACTCCAG
>JAJDBZ010000682.1 GCA_029261095.1 Candidatus Omnitrophota bacterium
CCCCGCTCCGCGCGTCTCATGAGGGCGCGTCCCCAGCGATCGGGAGCCGAGTCGCCGATCGCGCCGAACAATGGAACGTCTTGCGACGTATGAAAAGGACCGGGCGCGAGTTGCAATGCCGGTTCCAAGGCAAACTTTTCAGGGTTGCCGAGCCATTCCTCGTCATACTGGAAGGTGGCGCTTTCATGGCCGGCGCGCAATCGCGACCAGAGTCGTCCAACAAGCGATGTGGAGCCACCGCGATCGTCGTAAACCCATACCTCCCTTTCCATCATTTACTTTCCTCCGTGTCTCGACGCTTCGACCTTCGGATGCGTTTGGGCAGTTGTTCGTCCTCAAGGGCAAGACCCGTTTCGTCGTGACGGATATCCGCTAACTCGCCGAGTCGATCCGCCATCCCGAGGACAAAGAGAACGGTGGCGAAGATTCCGATCGACACTCCCGGACTCCCTTTTTCCACCTTCAACAGTGTCGTGCGGCTTATCGACGCCCGCTCCGCCAGAATGGCCGTCGGAATCCGACGCCTTAACCGAGCGTCCCGGATGTCTCGGCCGAGTTTTCGGAGAAGACGGGCGACGGGGAGGGGGAGATTGGCCACAGAGCGAGGTTCTTTCATAATAACCAATATTCTAATCGCTAAATCATATAATGTCTATTATTATGAACATAACAAACCAAGATGGAAAACCCCTCCTGGGTTTGCTATCGAATGCCCCAAAGGGCGTATCGCTCGATCAATATTGGGATAATGAAGAAAAGGCCAACCGAGAATTCACTCGGTTGGCCTTTTCATTCTGGATTCCACTCCCTCGAATGAGTTGCTATTCGAGGACTACTTTCCCGCCTTCATTCGCACATTCCGGAACCAGAGCTCGCGGCCGTGGTTCTGAAATCCGACATAACCTTTTTCCGGGAGGTCCGAGTAGGCGAACTCGAACTTGCCGATCGGTTCGATGAGTTGTCCCAGATCGGCATCGATCACCTTGAACCCGTTCAGTTTGACCTTGACACGGGTCCCTTTGTTGATCACTTCCATCTCATTCCACTCCCCATCCGGTTTATTCATGTTTCTCATGGGAGCGAGGACATCGTAGATGCTGCCGGTGGCATGGAGATTCGGTTCGGAACCATGGTCCGACATGATTTGAACCTCATACCCTTTATAAGCGGGTAGATCGACCGCCGGGCATTTAAGAAACAGACCGCTGTTCGAACCATCGGTGACTTTATACTCGAATCGAAGGTTTAGGTCGCCGTGCTTTCCACCGGGAAGGACAATCCAATAATCGGATTTTTTTCCATCGCAATAGATCTCCCCATCCTTCACACTCCAGGCGCTCTCTTCGAGTGGAACTTCCTCACCCGAATTGGTGTAGACTTTCCAACCATCGAGAGTCTTTCCATCAAAAACCTTTTCGAACCCTTCTTCACTCTTTGAAGAATCTGCTGCCGATGTCGGCCATGCGACCACACCCACCAACAATAGCCCCAGCGCTGTGATGCACATTTTTTTTAACATGACTGTACCCTCCACAATAAAATCGATGTCATCGTCTCAAGGTTTGACCGCGACCCGAAAGGCTTTCGAGGCGACCGCGTAATCAATCGCCTCGTTGACCTCGGAAAGTGCGAATGTCTTTTCCACCAATTCGGAAAAGGGAAACCGACGATGGTTTTCTTCCAGAAATCTCAACGCAAAATCGAGATCGCTCGGATTGTAGTTGTGCACCCCGCGCACCGCAAGCATCCGCCTGACCAGGGTTTCGGGCATGATCTTGACTGGATCAGTCGGGTGGACAGTCCCCACCCAGATCGCCTCTCCCCCCATACGAATGGCCTCCATCCCAATCTCGACCGCATCGACAGAGCCGGTCAGCTCCAGTGCGATATCGACTCCATAGCCATTTGTCGCGTCCCGTATGTTTTCCAAGGAATCAGATTTCTTTCCTGCTTCGATCAGGTGTGTCGCTCCAAAGGCTTTTGCTCGATCGAGGCGTTCAGGCAGCTTGTCGCTAACAAGGACTCGCTCCGCTCCCATCGTGTTCGCCATGGCGCAGGCGGTCACCCCCAGCATGCCGGCGCCCTGGACGAGGACACTCCGCCCCTCAATCTTCGATCCCCGAAGGGCTGCGGCCACAGTCGCGGTCGCGCAATTGACCGGACAAGCCACCCGGTCGGGGATATCATCCGGGATGATGTGGATGGAACTCCCGCTCTTAAGGTGGCAGTAATCCCCCAGACCTCCGTTGAAAGTCCAAGTGTCAGTAATGGGAGCGTGACCGTACTTGAGTAAGGAATCGCATTTTTGGGGGAGATCGCGCTTGCAGTAGAAACAGTCGCCACAGGAAGCGGCAACAGTCCACGTAATCCGATCGCCTACTTGGAGTTCTCTCCCATCGAATCCCACCGCTCCAGCCGTTGTCTGAACGATCGTTCCGAGGATCTCATGACCGAGCACTGTGGGTGTGGGTGTTGAACGTCTTCCTTGGAGAGTGTGGAGATCGCTGCCACAAAGTGTGCAAAGATCGATCCTTGCAAGGAGTTCTCCCCCTGAAATCTTCGGGATTGGATGATTCTCCAAACGCAATAACCCGCTGGGTTTCTCGAAGACCGCGATTCGGCCTGATCTCATTCTATTCTCCCCAAAAATAGGAATTGTCCCGGGGGCGTTCTTTCAACTATACTCATCATCATTATACGTGCTGTTAGGAGCTAACCATGCAATTTTATCATACTCTTATCTTCATCGGTTTGATCACCCTCCTACTGACATCTCCCGTATCCGCGGATTACGAGATCTATCGGGCCGACGGTTTCGAAAAGGTCTACGAGATCATCGAGAAGAAAGAGAACGAGAACGGTACGTTTACAGTGCGAGCCAAGAAATCCAAGAACTCCGACCAGATTGTCGTCATTCAGAATGTCGTCAACATAAAGGATGTGGAGGCGAAGTCAGGCCCAAAGTATATGGTCCGTGAAACGCCAACCCCAATTCCGGTCAAGACAGAACCCGTCGCAACCACCAAACCGCAACACTCCTCCAGCGCCGATGTCCCCTGGGTCCGTAAACTTTCCAAAACCGTGGTTGGCGTGATGATCGCGATCGTGGCCGCGTTTGTGATCCTGTTCATTTGGGTGAAATCCTCGAACTGAGATAGGGGCGCTGGATTCTGGTTCCGCCGCGATTCATCGAGACATGGAATCCATGCCTTTTTCATTTCACCCTTAAACAAGGCCTCACCTCATCCGCGATCCATTCCCGCATCTTCTGTCCCGCTTCGGTCTGTTGAGGGTACGACAAGAAATCCGGTTCAATTCCAAGATCTTCGCATACCTTCATTGCCATGAGTGGCCACACAACCCCGATGTCGCCGGTAATAGGCAGACTCTTTGGCAGACGTGCGAAACCGGACATCTCCATACGGAAGGGGACATCAAACATTTTCGTTTTCGGTAATCCTTTGTTAATCGCCTCCTGAACCTGAGAGGATCCCTTTTCGATTTCCCACACTTTTTCGAGGTTCGGATCGAGATCGATCCGGATCAGGGATTTTTCCTCGAGCGAATAAGTCGGCTGCCCCATCCAATCGGCCCAGATGCCATGGCCGGTGTAGGTCTCGAAGGGACCGTCATGGATCTCCTGAGTCAGGGCCACCGCCGATTCGATAATCACCTCGGCCTCGCCCAGGATGCGAGAAACAGCCGCCGCTCTGGCGGTGGTCGAAAGGCTGTCTCCGATGGCGAGACCGACTCCGCCCCCCCCCACCAACTGTGGGATCGAAACAAGCACCGGGACCCCCTTGCTCGCTCCGGCTCCAATCATGGTTCGGGGGTCCGCACTATGACCGGCTGCTTCTTCGAGAGAGATTCCCTTTATCTGGGCCGCCTGCAGAAGGTCGATGGCGAGCCGTTCGGTTCGCAGCCCCATTGGGTAGGCCATATTCCCCGCCGCCTTGATGATGACCTCGCCCTCGGCCTCCTCTAAACGTGCGAGCAAATCACGATCGAGGGGTATCTCCTCCGCGATTTCTTCCAAAGTCTTCTTTTCCAGAAGCGTGAGTTCGAAGCACCCGCCCCGGGGGAGTTTTTCCGGGGGGAACCCGAGCGCGACTCCATCCATTCGTTTGACTCGGTCGAGGGTTCCCGCCATCTCGTGCGCGATCACCGCCGAACTGGTGGTGACCCCATCGATGACTCCGACACGGATCAGTTCCGCGATCAGGGTGGTCACTCCCTCGTGAAGGTTCGGTCCGCTGCCGGTGACCACCGCCACCTTCTTCTCTTGCTGCTTTGCGTCGATGATCCGCTTCGCCGCTTCGTCGATGCGGGATCGGGTGGAAGAGGGCAGCCCCTCTTCGATCGTCTTCAAGGCTTCAAAATCAATGTTCGCCATCGCTTACTCCAATCCGCGTTCCCGAAGCATCGCCTCGCCACGCTTCACATCCTCCGGGGTATCGATGCTGAATCCGCTCAATTCATTGTCTTTACACTGGGTGACCACGCACTTCAGGCGGTAACCATTCTCGATCACCCGGAGCTGCTCCAATCCCTCCACTCTTTCTAGAAGAGTTTGAGGGAGTTTCGATAGTGTCATGAGAAAATCCTTCCGGTAGACATAAAGGCCAACGTGCTCATAAACCGGGTGCTCGACATCGTTATGGGGTGCGGGAATCAGCGATCGGGAAAAATACATTCCTTCCCCCATCATATTAAGGACTCCTTTGACCACCCCCGGATCTTGAAGGTCTTCCTCGCGATGGATCGGATGGACCAGTGTCGACATCGGCAGGCTGGCGTCCTCCCACATGGGAGCCACCGCTTCGTCGATCATGAGCGGATCGATGAAGGGTTGGTCGCCCTGAACGTTGACATAGATCTCCGCTTCCACTGCATCCGAGGCTTCGGCGACCCGGTCGGTGCCGCTCGCCAAATCCACCGAGGTCATCACCGCTTTGCCCCCGAATGCCTCGACCGCCTCGACGATACGCCGGTCATCGGTGGCGACCCACACCTCATCCACCTTTTCGGCCTTGGCGGATTGAAGGTAAACCCGTTCGATCATGCTCTTCCCGAAAATCGGCGCGAGCGGCTTACCTGGCATACGCGAAGAGGCGTACCTAGCGGGGATGATGGCGACTGTTTTCGGGGGCATTACGAATAGACGCGCTCCAATTGAGATTTCCGACCGCCGATCGTGAACCCCAACAATCCCTTTGTCTAGGATCCGAAAAATGCCGACCGATTTGATTTCCTGCCGGGTTTCTTGAGGAAGAAATTTGAGACATGCCATTTTGAGGACGATTTGATTGCGATTCGGAAACACTTTTTGCGATATGGGCCATGTCCGTCCCATCAGGCGTAAAATTATATTGCGTGTCGTTACAGGTAGTTGCACACATCGGTCTGTTCTTCAGAAAAAATCCTTAGAAACAGGCACGAATTAAAAAGGGGAAAAGACAAAAACACGAAACGCTTTTATAAATTGTAAAATTTGTTAAACTGGAACGGTTAATGCAATGAGTGGCAACGACCAAGCAGAAGGAGTCGAAATATGGGAACTTCAAGAAGACGGCCAAATCACGATCCTCATCCCTCATCGGCTGAAACCCGGAGTCATGAAAAAGGGTTCACACTGATCGAGGGTCTCATCGCGATCATGATTCTTGCGAGTGTTGGTATTTTGCTCACCAGCGCCTTTTCCTTCAGTCTGGCTTCACAGGATATAGCAAGACTGGAACTCGAAGCCGCAAGAAGTGCTGGGCAAGTTTTAGAAATCCTTCGGGGGACCAGTTACGACTCGCTGACCGAGGTCTACAACGGCGATCTCAATATGGACCCCTTGGGGCAATTCCAGCAAATGATTCTGGCGGATATCTCAGACCGCCTGGAAAGAAACAACCTGAACATCTTTTTGACCGTGCAACCCTACCAGGGGCGGGATGAAATGAAACTGCTTCAACTCACCATTGCGTCAGATGATGTCTCTCCGGATACCACCCAAGAGGAAGTTCCTCCTGGGAAGGTGCTCGTTCGACAAACCACCCTGGTCACCGAGAGGGGGATCAACCCATGAAACGAATAATCGAAAAAAACAGCGCCAAAGGCGCGACCCTGACCGAACTGCTTGTCGGATTGGCGATCGCGACCATGGTCTCATCCTCTGTGTTCGCCGGACTGAGTCAATTCATGCTGTTCGCTTCTCAGGACGAGATCTCCCAGAATCTTCGCGACGATCTCTACCTGACCATGAACAATATCCGTAGAGATCTCCGGTTGGCCACCAATGTGGTCAGTAACGCAGGCACCAGGACCACTAGTGGAACGACCATCTGTCTTCGCCAACCGCAGCTGGATATGAACTTCGATTTGGTGGTGGGAGAGTTCGACTATGTCACCTACTCATTGGAGGCATCAGCGATTGAGGGCGAAGGTGGATTGATCCGTGAGGTTTGGGACGAGCGTGATGATGGTGCGCCGACCGAAACGTCCACTCTTAATGAGTACATTGTCACCCTGGGTTTCCTCTATGGTGGGAAGTCCCTCTTTGATGTCGAAAATCTGACGCTCATCCGAGATGTCGAGATGATTCTGATCAGCGCAAGAGAAACCAGATTGACTCTCGAATCCAATGGCGAGGCCAATGTGGGAGATTACTTCGACACTGAGGATCTAGCCTACATGGCCGAGTCTGGAGTTGATTTCTCGTACCTCCGGGCCTACATCGAATACATGAACTCCATCAAAGTGGATTTAACCATCGCCAGCTCCATGGGAGCGGCAACAGTTCGCAATAAAGATCCAATGGGGATTCAAGATATTGAAACCCCTGGCGGATCTTAAAATCGATTTAAAAGAAAGGGGGAAGTAGACAATGGAAAACCATAGAAATCTTCTCCGACAAAAAGAAAAGGGTACGGCTCTTCTATTGGCTCTTTTCATTACCATGCTTGCAAGTTTGTTGATTGTGCCCGTGCTCAATCGCGCGGTGTTCCATCACAACGATGCATTCCGTGAACAGAATTATATCAGCGCCCTTCACATCGCCGAAGCGGGTATCGAGGAGGCCATCTGGCAACTCACCCATGCGGACAACGATGAGGAATGGGATGGCTGGGATACGAGCAACTCGGATCTCTATAAATTGGACACGATCACATTCTCGGACTTACAGGGAAACGCGCTGGGCGAGTATGAAATTTATGTTGTCGATCC
>JAJDBZ010000683.1 GCA_029261095.1 Candidatus Omnitrophota bacterium
TACCAGTCTTGAAAACCGATTAATACTTTGAAGGCTCGTTGAACCAGGGCATTCAAATAGAATCCACGGTCCTCATCGATCAAGACGAGTGCTCTGTGTTTAATGACCTCCATGTATTCGTGAGTGGTCTCGTAAATATCGACCCCGGGGTGAACGCGCCCGGCTTCCTCATTTCCCTCAGTGTCGAGACCGGTTAGACCGTATGGGTTTGCGAATTCTCCGAGACCGACATAAAGGGAATGCCATACCTGATGGGAGGGATTACCCATCACCACCTTGAGACAGAGGTTCCCAACGATGACCGAGGCAAGGAAAAGGAGACCAATCCATAGCCCTCGCTTCTTGCCGTACTTCAGGAACAAAAAGAATCCAATCAAAAACGCGAAGGGTCCAAAAACGGACCGGACGGTGTTGGCAAATATGAAGAGCCCCGCAGTGAACAGGGTCATTACGATTTGCCCGATCGGATGTCTCGGAACGAATAGAATCAGGCTGGTTAGCAGGATCGCGAATTGGACAACCAAGACATGATTGTTGGCATAGGCGATTTGTATGGGGATCGGAATGAAGAGGGCATAGAGCAAGCCGGTCAGGATCGCCGAGGCCGGGTTGAAGACCCGACTGAGTGCCAGGATCAGGAATGTGAGCGCTAGAAGATCGAGGTAGACAGTGGCCGACTGGAGAGATTTCAGGTCTTGTGTGGGAGCGACAGCCCATACACCCGCGATGTAGAGGGCGAATCCGGTATCATCCGCGTTGTAGCCACTGGCGTTTTCATTTCCGAAAAGCCCCCCTGTCCCTTGTCCCCGAAGAATCTTCCTCGCCTCCGCCATTGCGGATTGGGTTCGGGAGGAGACTTCGAGAAGACCACGGTTCTCGTCATAAATCTCGAGGACGTGGAAACGAATCCATGCGGACACTAAGAGTGTGATCAGGATGCACAGGGCGAAAACCGCGTGGTGTTTGGCGGTGGATGGAATTGGGGTCATATCCTCTCAACTCGGACGGACTCAAGAAGCATGGTCGTGATCTTAGACGCTCTCTCCGAAGGTGAGAAGTTGCGAACCCTTGAGGAGCACAGTTAGGGGGATTCGCTCCAATCTTCTCCCCATAGGCTCCGAAAGATGAGGAGATCTCGGACATCGATGAGCTGATTCCCGTCGAAATCGGCTCGTTCGAGAAGGGTTTGAGTCGGGTTCGGTTCCTGAAAAGTAGGAGTTGGAGTTGGCGTCGATGTGGGATCCTCGGTCGGTGTATCAGTTGGAGTCGAGGTGGGCGTCGAGGTTTGCGTGATTGTCGGAGAGGCTGTCGGGGTGGCAGTAGGAGAAGGTGTCTGGGTGGGTAATTGAGTTCCACCGCCCTCGACCTGCGAAACCATGGTGAAGGAGACTTCAACAGATTCGTAGTTGACGATTCCAATAAAGTGACGTCCAGAGGAGAGCGCTGGATTGGAGGTTGAATCGATGGTGATCGCCTCGCTCCCCGAACCGACTGTTTCTGAAAAGTAATCTGAAACGATGGTGCTTCCATTGATCGAGACACGTTCGTCTTTTCGGATTTCCAGATCGATATCTTCCGAGGGGTTGAACGCGAAGAGCGATACGAAGACCTCAGTGGCACCCTCTGGAACATCGAAGAAGTATTGGGTAGCCGACAGGGTCGCTCCCCCTCCAATCGCCGCAGCGACCTTCCCGATAACAGGTTCTCCATTTTCGATCATGACATCCTGGGAGTACGCCATACTGGTCGATATGGATATGAGAAAGATAGAGAACATCCGTGTTGCAGACATAGGTCACCCCGCTTACTTTCTTGAACGGTATGGTTCGCGGGGTATGAACAGGCATGAACATACGCCGAGGCAGAGATTATCAAAATCCCGCGAAAACCTGCGATTCACCGATATAAACGCAAAGGGTGTACCAATCGAAGACCAGAAAGAATCACATTTATTCGTTCGATTCAGATACGAGGACTGTAACCGGGGAATGACCCGTACGGACACAAAACTGTGGAATACAAGCCGGCACAAAGAATGTCTCTCCGAGAGCCATTCCTAGCTCGTTGATCTCCCCCGCTCCTTCGACTCCATTCAAGATCGCGCCCTTTCCCGAATGGGTTAGGTAGAGGGAGGATTCTGGAGGAAGCTGGACAGCACGAACAAGAAAATACTCGTTGTCAGTTAGGACAGTGACCAGCGGACTGGCATCCGATAGTGGCTCAAGGTGAAAGGGTGGTTCGGCCTTAGACGATTCGAACCGAATAACCTCTAAGGATTCTTTAATGTGAAGAGGTCTTTCGGGTTTCCGATTCCAATCCCATAGACGGAAGGTAGTATTCGAGGATTGCTGGATTTCACAAAGGAGGGTCTCTCCGAGTATCGCGTGGACAGTCCCAGGTGGGACAAAAAGAAAATCGCGCGGCTCAATCGGGATGCGACGAATACAGTCAGGAACTGTTTTGCTTTCGATCGCCATGATGAGATCGGATCTTGTGATGCCCTCCTTTAAACCATATATGACTTCAGTCCCTCCAGCGCAGTCGAGAATGAACCAGCATTCGCTCTTTCCTCGATCAGCGATACCCACCCTCGCGGTATAGTCATCGTCTGGATGAACTTGAATTGAGAGATCTTCACGTGCATCGATATACTTGACCAACAATGGATAGGGTCCTGTCGGATCATTCGATCCCACCATCTCGTCGGGAAACTCTCTTAAGACCTCTCCAAATAATCGTCCGTCGAATGGACCGCCTGCGATACTAGAGGGACCGTCTGTGTGATCGGAAAGTTCCCAGGATTCGCCTATGGGTTCGTCGCCTGGTAGAGGCTTGTGAAGAACGGTTCCCAATCGATCCCCGCCCCAGGGTCGGGGAGTCAGGTGAGGAGACATTCTGAGGATGGGAAGGTCGGTCATCGATGACTCTCTACGGGGAGGATATGAAAAGAGGCGGTCGAATTCGACCGCCTCTGGGATTCATCATTCATGAACGCGATTCTTGGTCTGATCGAACTATTTACTTGGCGACCCTTCCAGTGAACTCGACCCATGAGTAACCGGCAGGTTCGCTCGTTCCATCATCCTCGCAATCACCAAACAAGAATGTCCCCAGGGATACCCCGCCAGAGGTTCGGATGATTTCGAAAATCAAGAAGTCGCCAGAGACGGCATCCGGGTCGGAACCGTTTATGGAGTTCTCAACGATGATCGGTTCATTTTGAGTCACCGAGAAACTCGAGGTTCCCAGTGTCGTCGTGTTTCCAGTCGAATCCTGCAGGTGAATGATGTTAACAGTAAAATCGGCATTTCCACTGTTGGTATCCACCCATACATGATACCGGTAGGAAGAGGAAGTGATGTCGCCATCAAGTTCGATTGCGAACCGGAGGCCATTGGTCCCTGGGTCAAGTTCAGCCATTCGACCGCAGAGTCCTGGATTGAGATCCAGTTTCAGAAGCCCATCTTGCAGACCAAAACCTGGATCAAGTGGAGATCTGTGAAACACGCGAAGTCTTTCGGAACCACCGGAGGGTGGACAAGCAGTGGAGAAGGAAACGACCTCGCCTTCATTGGGGGTTCCCGAGTAGGATGCTTGATCAATTTGCCGCCCTTGAGGGTCGAAGAGGGTCAGAGTTTCTCCACCGGAATTGTCTAAAATATCACTTCCAGGAATGTTAAATGTGACTATCTGATTAGCATTGACGAACCCAGAAAGGTCTATCTGGTTATTGTCTGTGTCCAGAATAAACCAACCGTTCAGGTTTTGGGCCGAAGTCTCCAGATTTCGAACTGTGACTTGCTCGTTTCCGTTGTCTGTTCCGACCGGGTTGGGAAGCGCGCTGCAAAGTTCCATGTCCACCGCCGGAGGGGTCGTCGGTGTATCGGTTGGCCCACCTGTGTCCATGGTCGGTGTGGGCGTGGCTGTATCCATTTCCCCTGGAGTGCTAGTGGCCGATGGAGTTTGTGTGGGTGTTCCGGGTGCGGCGGTGATCGTCGGCCTCGTGGC
>JAJDBZ010000684.1 GCA_029261095.1 Candidatus Omnitrophota bacterium
AATACGTTAGGCTCTATCTCGCGTTTTACCACGGGTTTTTGACGGGATCCGGTCCAACCGAAAGCCTCCAACACGTCGGCCACCGCCTGGGCTCGTGGCAGGGTCAGGCTGGGGCGGTCTCGCTCGTTCGAAAGGCTCGCAAACATCCAGGCGCGTTTCGGTTGTCCTAGGGTCAAGCGATTACTCACCGCCCTCCGCCCATCGTGGACAAAGGTCAGTTCCTCAACATCCATAGCAGCCCCAACCGTCGAATGGAGTGTGTCGACAACTTGCTCGGCAGTGAGACGCCGGCGATCTGGTGCATTAAAGAAACGTGTTTCAGGGGGGGGCGTGAGATTCTGTCCGGAGGGTTCTCGTTGGTAGGTGTCGGAAGTCAGAATCAGACGGATGACATGTTTCACATCGTACCCATTCGCCACAAGTTCGCTTGCCAGCCATTGGAGCAATTCTGGGTGACTGGCGATCCGCCCCTCCCAATCGTGAACCGGTTCCACAAAGCCAGCGCCCAGGAAGCGTTTCCAAATCCTGTTCACAACAACTTGAGGAAAGCGTTCGTTTTGTGGGGCGGTTATTAACGTGGCCAAGCGTTCGCGTGTGTCGCTCGGTGTCATCATCAATCCATCAATGCCCGATCCATCGTCAATACCAGTCTCTTGGTAAAAGGGCCAATCAGGGTCGATATCCTCACCCGGCTCGAGGGTCACTTCGATGAGAGGTTTGCGATCCAAGTGTTCAAAGAAGGAAGCGGCCACCGCACTGGTCCCCGGCGCTTTGACCGACTTACGCTCTAACATCGCTGCCAAAGAAAACAGGTCGCGCTGAGTCGTACTGTGAAAAGGGGAGTCGTGGCATCGGGCACACTGCATCTCAATCCCAAGGAACGCGGAAGCGACGATGTGGCTCTTTGCTGCGTAGGGTGCGTCGTTTTCGGCGGCCAGTGCGAAACCGGCACTGCCCCCCTCGTGAGCGCTCCCCCGCATCAAGATCAACTCGGTGATCATGCGGTCCAACGCCTTGTTGTCCCGTAATGAATCGTAGATAAACCAACGAAAGGGGCCGGTGCTGTTAAGCGATGCATTGATCAACGTTGGGTTTTCCGCCAGGAGATCTAACCAGAACCCCATCCAACGGTCGGCGTAACGATCGTCCTCGAGCAATCGATCGATCCATCTCGCTCGTTTCCCATCGTCGCCATCATTCGCGAATGCCTCGATCTCGACCACGGTCGGTGGGACACCCACTGTATCCAGAAAAACCCGGCGGAGGAAAGCGGGGTCCTCGACAACTCGACTCAGTTTCACTTCGGCTGCGGTAACAGGAGATGCAGGCCACTCGGCCCCCGATTGAATCCATTCTCTCAGAGCGGCCACCTCCGTGGCACTCAAGGGGTGCTCGGTCGGAGGCATCCGCTCAGCGGCGTCCGAACTCGTGATCCGGAACAGGACTTCGCTCGCGGTGGCATCTCCCGGGACAATGGCGGGGTACCCGGAGTCACCTCCCTGAAGGACCGCCTCCCGTGAATTCAGCCGCAACCCCCCTTTTTCTTTCTCTCCGTGACAACGGAAGCACTCCTCACTCAGGATGGGCAAGACAACTGAATGAAAGGTCTCCGATTTGGATCGACTCTCACCCGAGGAGGCCTCCAGTGCGAATCGAATCTTCGATCCGATAAATGCGTCGATCGGGTGTGGGCTCGTGGCCCCAGGAATCGAGGGTGGAACGGGGGGAGGGTTCAAAGCGACCCAATCCCGTCCCGCCCGGTGACGTCGCTCCCAGAAATCGCGCTGGCTCTCGGAGGTCGTTCGACGATTCCGGTCATCGAGGTCGGTTAAGGATTTTTCGATCTTCGCGAGTTCCGCCTCGATTTCGGTGTCGCGCAAGGGCAGAGAGGGGAGGTCGGAACCGGCGGGCCGGAGGACCCGATAAGAGGATTGGTCATCGGTAAGGATCGCCACACAGGTCTCGCCACTTTCGGTTCTCAGGTCCTTTCCACCCAGGATCGTTTCGAAGACCAGACGGCAAACGACCTTTCCGGCTTCGGTCGCATCCGCGATCACGGCCTCCCCCGTGACTTCCTGAATCCGATAGCCATGCGGTCGCACGCCCGGAAGTGGTGGAACGGCGACCGGCGTCATGGCCTCTTCGCCATTGGGGGGTTGTTTGAGGATGGGTAGCGTACTCGCGATCTGGGTCCCATTGAGCCAAAGCCGGCCGATCGCCCGCGCCCGGAGCAAGAACTGGTGTCTTCCCGGGGACAACTCCACATCCGCCGCCATCCTCACGAGGAGCGGGGCATCCCAGCTCTCTCGAATCCCCCAGTCGTCATAACGGAGCGGAATCCGTGGAAGCAGGAAAGAATCTCCAACCCAGGATGTGGTTTCTTTCGGCCAGTTCTCACCGACGTTCAACCAGCGATCATGTTTGGGCATTCCTTCTGAAAACGTGAAGAGCACTTTCCCTTCCGATATTTCACCCAGATCCGGCATGATGTTCGGCATCGGTTCGCCTTTGCGAGGAGGTCCAACACGGCTGAACCGAGAAGCGATGACTCCACCCGAAAGAAGATCACGATGGACCGCAACCTCATCAAGCGAGCCTCGTAAGCTGTTGCCCCGATTTCCTCCGAGGGCGGAACCGATCCATACAGCGTCATCATCGACCACGGGCGGTTTGGTCGTGGGACCTCCCATATCCCAGGTCCCCTCAGTCGGTTCTCCATCAATCCAACCTCGGATCGATTTAGGGTCACCGAATCGATAACTCACGGCAATATGATGCCAACCGTCTCCTTCGTGAAAACCAGATTGCGAGGTCCATCGATGCCAATGGGAGTCACTCGATTCTGGCGCGGTCGCGAACAAAAAACTGAGTCGGGCCAGGTCGCTTTTCCCAACCAGACGGAGCGCCCAATTCTGGTTGTCCCGACTGAATTTGGGGGAGCCGGTTCTCCCCTTACCGATCACGTACATCGGTTGACCTTCGACCATTTGATCGAGACTCACCCAACCCTCAATGGTCAGTGGGTCACCATTTTCGAAATCGAAGGCAGCGTCCGAGTTCTGGTTTTCGAGAATGAGGTACGTCCCCTGCCCATTCAAGCGGACGGATAGGTTGTCTTTAGGGAAATCGGGAAACTCGGGAGGTCTCGGGCCAGGCTGGTTCCACCGAACCTCCCCACGGGAAATCAGCGAGGTCGATTCTTCAGAGTCGAAATCCCATCGACCGACCAGGAATGGTTCATCCGCCCAAACCGCGCCGGCGATCAGAATGCCGAATGCCCAAGCAATACCGCATTTTCTCCAAATCACCACACACCTCGACTTGCCTATCGGTTTTCTTGTGGGGATACCTTCACTCATCGTATTCGGAGATCCCACTCCGTCAAGACACCAACGTCCGAATGGGCGGAAACCTGCGCTCAAACTCAAAACTGTCGACCTCTAGGGGGACCGTTGCTATGGGTCTATTCTGATCCCTGAACTCCGGTCGCCAAGTGGGACATTTCTAGCACATTCACCGATCCGCAATGTTGCCACGGGTAGATGTTCTTGGCCGTCTTCGAGGAGAAGAGAGGTTAGCCTCCCGAAGATTTAGATTCCTTCGGGTACCAGGACTTGCAGGATGTTCCACTAGGGGAAGGACTGGCCACCTCGATGGCAGCGTAAACGAATCAGAAAACATTGGAGGATGAAATCTCGGGGGGGGAAAGCGGGCCGTCCATTTGTTTCACAAGAAGTTCCTGAATTGATCCGTACCATATTAAGGATGGATCTGTTTAATGGATTATATTGATCGGTCAACTTCACACGAAAACGCATACACGAGCAGTTGAGTCTATCCATCCCAATCCGCAAGTTGGCCGTTTTTCGATGAATAACCAAGTCCCATTTGAGTGAACCGTTCCGCAGATGGTTTTTCAGGAGGCCCAACCCCGAGCAAGCCAAGTTTTCGAATAGGAATCTACACCCGCCAGATTGCACTTGTTCGCACTTTTTGGATACCTTTGAGACAACTCATAGATGCAAAACAATGAAGGCGACCGATCCGGTCTGAATTTCGCTTGACATCTACAGAGGGTACCTTGAGGCCTCTTTGAAGCTAGATTGAGTGTGGAGGGGGAGCCGAATTTGTTTCGATTCTGCTGTTTTTTCGGCGGTTTTCATGGTCGGGGCGACTGGATTTGAACCACCGACTACTTGACCCCCAGTCGGCAAAATGAAAATTATAAAAATAACCAAGAAAAAATCACAAGGAAGACTCGGGATCCGCTCACGCCCGTCTCAACCCCCCTCTCAGACGGTACACATCAGCAGTCCTTCAATTTTCCTTGCTAGGCGTCCTGGCATGTGATCACTGCTGGCATTTGGACCAGGGTTATTCCTTGGAAGCCACAATCAAGTCACGTCGGATTGGCCAGTTTTATTCTCACCTAAGCATGCCGTAAATCCAGGAATAGGAGCGAAGATGAGTTTTCGGGAGGCACAGCCTAAGATCTACAAGATCACGTCGCGAATGACGCCGCCGCCGACATCCGTAAGGGATTCTTTTCGCCCTTGATGAAAGTAGGTGAGTTCTTCGTGGTCTAATCCCAATAGGTGTAGAATCGTGGCGTGGATATCGTGAAGGTGGACTTTGTTCTCGACTGCTTCAAACCCTAATTCGTCTGTTTTGCCGTACTGCATCCCTCCACGGACTCCGGCACCGGCCAACCACATGGTAAATCCGTAGGGATTGTGATTACGTCCAGGCGCATCCTTTCCTTCGCTAAACGGCATACGACCAAACTCGCCGCCCCAGACAACCAGCGTTTCTTCAAGCATTCCACGCTGCACTAGATCGGTGAGGAGGGCTGCGATCGGCTGATCAACCTCAGCGCCATGCTGACCGTGGTTCTTCTCAATACTTTCGTGGGCGTCCCAGGTCTCCTCCAAGTGACCTCCTCCTGAATAGAGTTGCACGAAACGCACGCCCCTTTCCACAAGTCGTCTTGCGACTAAGCAGTTGCGCCCGAATTCGTCAGTCGGTTCTTGACCGATGCCATACATGCTCAATGTTTCCGGAGTCTCCTTGGTAATATCCACCGCTTCCGGGGCTTCGGCCTGCATGCGATAAGCGAGTTCATACGAATCGACACGCGACACAAGTTCCTGCCTGCCGGGGAGACTCGAAAGATGCTCCTCATTGATTTTCGCTAGAAAGTCGATCTGAGATCTCTGCGCTTCGCGGGTCATGTGTTTGGGCCCCTTGAGATCTAGGATGGGATCGCCGATCGGACGGAATAAAGTACCTGAAAATGTAGAAGGCATGAAACCGCTCGACCAATTTGGTTCACCGCTGATCGGCCCCCCGCGCTTATCGAGCATCACGACATAACCCGGAAGACTTTGATTTTCGGTGCCGAGACCATAAGTACACCAACTCCCCAGCGAGGGCCTTCCGATGAACGTTTTTCCTGTGTTCATCGCAACCAAAGCCGAGCCGTGCGCGTGACTATCGGTATGACATGAGTTGATTACGCACAACTTGTCTGCGTGTTTCCGCAAGTTTGGAAAGTAGTCCGATATGAGCAACCCGCTCTCGCCGCCGGGATGAAAGTTTCGCCATGCCGGTGTAAGATATCCAACCTTTCGCCCGCCGGAATTGATGTATGATTTATCTTCCGGCATGGTGAGTCCCGCATACTTTTCCAACTCTGGCTTATAGTCAAAAGTATCCACTTGGCTCGGCGCACCGTTCATCATCAGGAAAATAACGGACGTTGCTTTTGCGGGGAAATGTTGTGGGCGCGGGGCTAGGGGATTCTGTGGGCCTTCGGCGTTCGCAAATGCCTGACGTGTGAAAAAACCGTCTTTTGACAGCAAACTAGTCAGTGCTAGCCCGGCAAAACCCGCACCCATGTCCCAAACGAGTTCGCGACGAGTCAGACCGCAGGGAAACGATTGATTTTTCTTCATGCCTCTTTTCCTTTAATCCACGAAAATGAACTCGTTTGAATTGAGTAAAACATGGCACAACGAAGCCAGCGCAAGAAACTCCGATTGCGGATCCGTTTCACCCTCCTTGAAACGTTCGCGCTGCTCATCGAGATGGTTTAACGATAGCTGTTCTTCCCGACTCGTTGGCATTCGCCCTAAAGAAATGCGCCATGTCATTCGCACTTTTTCTGCCGGATTTGCCGCCGCCGATTCGATTACCCGATTCGCCAATGCGGTACTTCTATCATGCGAGAACGAATTATTCAGCAACGCCAATGCCTGCGTCGGGGAAATGGTTACATCGCGCCGACCGCAGGGAGAAATAGTATCGGAAAAATTAAACGAGGTCATAAACGGCAACAATAGACTGCGTTGTGAGAACATATATAGACTGCGTCGCCTCTGCTGACTCATTGGCGATGCCTGCCAGGCTGCGTCCTTACGCGACAACCCCTTTAGCGCGTTTGAATTCACTGTCGACCGGAAACTCGGACCGCCTCGAGATTCATCTAGTTCACCGGTTACCAGCAGCATGCTGTCGCGAAGAGCTTCGGCATCAAGCCGGCGTCGCTCCGATCGCCATAATAATTTATTCGACGCATTACGCAGCTGGTATTCATCATGCCGGGGATGTGCAACCGATTGACGGTAGGTTCGCGACATGAGTAACTGTTTATGAATGGGTTTCATTCGCCATCCACCGCGCACAATCTCAGATGCCAGCCAATCCAATAATCCGGGATGCGTGGGAAGATCGCCTCGGAATCCAAAGTTATTCGGCGTTCGTACCAGACCGGCTCCGAAATGATGTTGCCATATTCGATTGACGAGCACACGTGCGGTAAGTGGATTTTTTTTATCGATAATCCATCGCGCGAGTTGGAGTCTGCGCGTGGTCGACGTCGCTTCCGCTGGCGGCGGGTCGAAAGACTTGAAAAGGGCCGCAACAGCTGACAGGGAACCCGCTTCAACAATTTCACCGGGCTTGTCTCGTTTCCCTTGCTTCAGCAAGTGTATGGGAGGGGGCGAACCCGTCAGATCTGTCCAACCGAGTATGTTTTCGTAGCCGAGTTCGCTCACGGTCGGTCCGCCTAGGAGATTGGCGTCGCGCGGCTCGATAGGCCCCGGCCAAAACGTGGCTGCTATACGGTAGTAGTCTTCCTGCAGAATGGGGTCGAACTTGTGGTCATGACACCGGGCGCATTTTACCGTCAGGCCCAGAAATGCCGAGGACGTCACGTGCACCAAATCCTCAAGCCGTTCGTACTTGTAATCTTGCGCATCGTTTGGTTCGTCGTTCCACGTCCCCAGCCGCATAAATCCCGTGGCGATGACGGTCTGTTCCGAGCGGTCAGGCAATTCATCGCCGGCCAACTGCTCGAGGACGAATCGATCATAAGGCATGTCATCGTTCAGCGCATTGACAACCCAATCTCGATATCTCCAGGCGTTGGTCTTTACTTGGTCGCGCTCATACCCGGAGGTCTCTGCGAAGCGCACCAGATCCAGCCAGTGACGCGCCCACCTCTCGCCGAACTGAGGCGAATTAAGCAGTTCATCGACCACTCTTTCCCATGCATCCTCACGCTCGTCGGAAACGAATTCATTTACCTGTTCGTAAGTCGGAGGCAGACCGATAACGTCATAATAGATCCGTCGAATCTGATTTCGTTTGCTGGCCAGCGGCGCGGGTTCCAAATCTGCTTGCTCCAATGCAGCCAGAACGAACGCATCAATAGGATTTTCGACCAAATCGGCACGATTCATAGTTGGTGGCTCGGCTTCTATGACCGGTTGAAGCGACCACCAGTCCCTCCCTCCTCGGACATCCGTGGTTGCTTCAAACAAATCGAGCGTACGCTGTTCCGGCCACGGAGCACCCGCCTGTATCCATCGCCGTAACAGTGTTATTTCGTTGTCTGGCAAATGCTGCTGAACCCCTTTTATCTCAGGAGGCATCTCACCTGACGTTATTCGTGAGATGAGGTAACTCTCTTCCGAATCGCCTGACACTATTGCCGGTCCGCCCCTGCCGCCCTTGAGCATGCTCGACCTCGTAGTCAAAACAAGACGGCCAGACGGGTCACGATCCTGGTGACATTCAAGGCAACGTCTGACAATAATAGGGGCGATTTCTCGCTCAAAGTCAGGCGCAGTAAGTCTCTCCGCAGCAAGAGTGTTTGGAGCGACGCCAATTGCCAGAGATAGGATGATGAGAAATGCGTTACCCGAAGGACTGGTACCGAAACTCTTCATGTAGGATACCAATAAGATGATCGTTTTATTTTGATTCCGCGTCATCAGCACTGTGCTTCTCAGAACGGTATCATTCGAGTCGATAGTAAACAAGGCGCGAATTGTGTCGGGCGGTCGGGCAACGTACGTGGTGCCCACGCTGCGTAGCTTCTCACAGCATTGATTCAGATTAGGCGCGGAGGGTAGGCGCGCCTATCGAACGCCAACACGTCCAAGTGGTTTGGCGCCAACCGTGATCTATGAAGGGAGTCGATCGAAATGTCGCACGTCCACATTTCTCATACACTCCAGAACAGTGGATTTGAGTCTCGGCCGCCTGTTTTGCCCATACGCCATACGAAAGACGAATTGAATTATTACCGTTTCTTCGAGGGCAGGAGTTGCCATCTTGTTGCCATTCTTTTGACCATGAAGGTACGGTGAGGGTACAGTGAACGGAATGGATGCTGCCGGATAGTCTTAGTTTTGGCCCGAAATCAGGCCTTTTTACTGTTTTTCATGGTCGGGGCGACTGGATTTGAACCAGCGACCTCTCGGTCCCGAACCGAACGCGCTACCAAACTGCGCTACGCCCCGACTTGTATCGCGAACCATAGCAGGTCTCATTCTGAGGCTCAAGAGACGCCAAACACGCTTCCAAGCCATCAATCGGAACATGAACCAACCCGGTAGGTCTTAAAAGGGTCTGGAGGACGCCTTAGATGGGGAATGCACTGGTGCCAATTCTTCGTGGGTAAAGGGGAGAGCGAGAATATTCCGACCCGATCTCGTTTTCGAGGAATACTGTTTTCGGTTCTCCTCGAAACTCCACGGTAACCTTTCCCACAACACCGTTCTGAATCAGCCTGGAAACACTGTCCAGGTAGACCTCAAATTCCTCATCGGAAAGGTCTTCTCCTGCATTGAAGATAGAGGGGACATCGCGATAGCCAAGGTTGAATAGATTGTCTAATCGGTCAAGGTAATCCAGGTTTCCTGAAATTCCGCGCTTCTCTACCTCTGCAATCAAATCGCTGGGATCAGGCGGATTCGGGAGGTCGCCCAATCCTGAAATTGAACCCAGGACCGAACCAATTCGACCCCCTGTTAATCCAGCACCAAAGAGATTTGCCAAAAATTCATCCACCCTTCCATCATCAGATGTCTCAGATAGTAATTGAAGGGCCTGAATTCCCACCGAACCAATTGAACTTGCTAGGTTTCCAAGACTCGATATCTCAAGAATATCGGGTGTCTCCACCGATCCGGAAAGGAACACTTTCTCCTTGATCGCTCGACCTAGGGTTGCGGTGTCGAGGACAGAATGGGTTGTGGAGGGGTTGATTTTCATTCGGCCTTCCTTGGCGGTCCGACTTGGATTTCTCACACGATTCGATACTATTTACATCATTCTAACCAAAATTCTCGACGGTTTCTACTTTTTGGCTGATGGAGATTGGTATTTGACTTGGGGGAATTTGTGAAACCACTGTTACAGGTAAAGAACCTGAAGATGCACTTTCCCATCCGATCTGGAGTTTTCTCCAGGATCGCCGATCACGTTCGGGCTGTGGATGGTGTCTCATTTGACATTTTTCCTGGAGAAACTCTCGGGCTTGCAGGCGAGAGTGGGTGTGGAAAGACAACGGTTGGACGGACGATCCTCCGCTTGCTGGATGGGGGTGAAGGCGAGGTCTATTTCGAGGACTCGCCCAATTTGTTAGATCTCTCTCAACGGGAAATGCGTCCTTACAGAAAGGACCTCCAGATCATTTTCCAGGACCCGTTTTCCTCCTTGAACCCACGCTTGACTGTTGGAAGCACCCTGATCGAACCCTTAAAGATCTTTGGAATCGGGAATAGCCGTAAGGAGCGCCGGGATCGGGCGGTCGAACTCTTGGAAGAAGTGGGCCTGAATGGTTCGCACCTCGACCGGTACCCGCATGAGTTTAGTGGGGGGCAGCGTCAGCGAATCGGAATCGCTCGCGCCCTCTCGGTCGAACCGAAGTTAATCATCTGCGACGAAGCAGTCAGCGCTCTTGATGTCTCCGTTCAGGCGCAGATCATTAACCTGCTCATGGCCTTGGGCGAAAAAAGAGGCCTCGCGTTTCTTTTCGTTTCTCACGACCTCTCCGTTGTCGAACACATCAGCAATCGAGTGGCCATCATGTATCTCGGCAAACTTGTCGAAGTCGGGACCAAGGAGGAAATCTATAGATCTCCGAAACACCCGTATACTCAAGCGCTCCTCCAGGCGGCCCCGATCCCCGATCCAAGTGTGAAACGAGAACGCCATCTCCTCGAAGGAGATGTGCCGAGTCCGATTAACCCACCATCTGGCTGTCCTTTTCACCCGAGATGCCCCGAATGTTTCGAACCTTGCTCGGATGTCGTACCGGAGTGGATATCGGTGTCTGAAAAACATGAGGTGGCCTGCCATCTCCACTCTGAGTCGCTGCAGACTATCGAATAGGGCGTCCTTAGGATGAGTCGGGTTAGCGAACCTGAAGGACTCCTCCTTGGAAACACTGAATCACTTCCATGAAAAGCCAAACTAGAATTGGATCGCCCTATCTTTATTACGCGCTTCTCTTCGCCCTTTGGGTGTTTCACTCCTTGAACAATGTCTACTATCTGTTAACCACCGATCCCCCACCGAACTATGATTGCGGGTATCATCTCCAACTCAGCATCCATGTTTATGATGCCCTATTCGATTTCGATTCCAACGAATATTGGTTTGGCCTACTGACATCATCGGGGTTCTACCCCTTCTTCGCCTACATTGCCACCATTCCTTTCTATCTGGTTTTCGGGTTGAATCAGGATGCCGCTATCGCGGGGAATCTGATTTGGCTGGCCATCCTTCTCTGGGCAACTTTTGAGATAGGCCGGTCTCTCAAGAGTCCAATGGCAGGTTTCTTTTCCGCTGCGTTACTCTCTTTCTTTCCCTTTGTCTTTGGCATCTCAAGGAACTACTACATTGAAACCGCACTAATGGCGGCAACCGCTCTGTCGGCTCTCTCTCTTTGCAAGACTGAGGGTTTTAGTCAGAGGAAAAAGAGCCTTCTATTTGGAGTCACTGTGGGTATCGGAATGATGATCAAGTGGACTTTCGCGATCCACCTTTTGTTTCCGGTCTTATGGGTATTTGTTTCCACTTTTCTTCAAGTCCTGTCCAGGGAGCCTTCAGAGAAGATAAGACTACACCCCTACGGGGCCATTTTCGTGGCGGTTGGTTTCGGGCTGGTGGCAACAGCACTTACCACAGAACGAATACTCTTATGGGGTTTCGCGGCCTGCCTCCCGGTTCTCTTGGGACTGGCTCTTTTGAGCACGTCGGCGGACTGGCGCCGTCGCCTCTTGAATATATCTTTGGCGGGGACTGTGGCGACAGTCCTCTGTTATCCCTGGTACATTCGTTACTGGGACCACATTTCCGGAATTGCGAATAACTTTTTCGATTCTGAATTCACCGAACAAGCCGGTTCATGGACATTTGCCGCCTTCCTCTACTACCCCTTCACCCTGGAATCGAATCTGATGGGACCGGCATTGTTCGTGGGTTTTCTGGTCTCGATTTTCTTGTTCCCTTGGAAAGAGATTCGTCGGTTTGGGATTGTCATCAGTTGGGTCCTCGGGTCCTATATCCTCACCTCGAATATTCCTTTCAAAGACCCGCGATTCGTTTCTCCGTTTCTTCCGGGTGTGGCTCTATTTATGGGTATCGCCCTGGCCAATCTGTCGACCGGTCGGCTGCGTTGGGGAATGATCGGTTTGGTTTCGATAGGGGCGGTCTGGCAGTTCGGAATGATAACATTCGGATGGCCCCTCCCATCCAGCAACCACTGGCGTCTCGGTCCCTACGGTTACACCTACTCCCTCTGGAATCATGGAGTCTATGGAACAGCTAGGGATCGTGAAGATAAATGGCCTCATCGTGAAATCGTTCGAGATTTCAAAGAAGAGGTCTTGAAGAAGACCGAACCGGAGACAAAGCCGGTCCTCCGCTGCCTCATCGATGATCCGGGCATCCATCAGGGTGTGTTCGAGTTCATTGCTGAGGCCGAACGGGGAGGTTGGGAATCGGTTTTCGATCGTGTGACCTACCGGCTTGATCTCGAACTCGACCGCTGGGCAGATTCGGAGGCCATCCTCTATCCCGAGGCGCCATTGGAAGGTGACCTCTACCGAATGCGGGACAGTCGTCACCCCTCTGAATTCGCTCAGTCTCCCACTTCATTTCTCCGAATCCGATTTCCAAATACCACGGACTACCAGGTTCCATCAGGCGCGACCGTGGTCATGGCGTTTCAAGACGAGGGGAGAACCCTTGTTCGGGACCAGGAACATTCGTTCCGACTCGGTGTTCGGTTGGAGATCCTATCGGGTGAATTTCAAAAATTTCGAATTGGCGAGGACTGGCTCCTGAGAACCAACATTGATTGGCGATACCTCCACAACGACAACTGGCCGATCTCGGAACTCAACCGAGTGTGGATCGACCTGTACACACCTGAGGGTGAATGGGTCGCATCGAAAGATTTTCCGTTGGAGCCGGGTTTCGAAACCGATCAAGAAGTCTCCATGACCTACGATTGGGTACTGCCACCTTCCTACAACGAGGGAATATTTCAGGTCGGTCTTGGCGTGGGTTCGGAAGATCGACAGTCCCGCATCGAGACCCTGGCGAACGACAGGGGGGATCCCTTACCGATTCTCTTCCTCAACAAACTGCTTTACCTGGGTGAGTAGGGTTGCGCCCCTCGTGATTCAATCCTCTACTGCCTCGGCCGTGCCGTTATCTTCATCAAGTGTCTCGCTCCTTACCCCCTGTGTTATCCGATGTGCCATTTCGGCGGTCGCCATCCCGAGCAGTCCAGACATCACATCTTCGATATCCAAAAATCCCGGCCAGTGAATCCTTTCCCAGGATCGGACAGTGAATGTATCGAAGATTTCTTTGCCGAGAAGGATCGATAGGGAGACGAGAAGGGCGACTCTCACACCCGACCTTCTTCGAACGATGAAGTAGATGATACCGAGAAGAACAAACCGGACAATCAAATCGAGGGGGATTCCGAGCCATTGACGGTACCGGAACCAATCGAAGACACGTTTCACTCCATGGATCGTATGAACCAACCAGTCAGGCCACATCGGTTTCGCTCACCTCCCGAATGGAAAGGTTAGATGCGGTTGTGGCTTTAGTACAGTTCCCAGTTTTCGACCGAGAAGGAATGCTCGGTGGGAGTGGGTGTCAAGACAGGTGTGGGTGTGTGTGTTGCGGTTGGAGGCGAAATCGGTGTGTCCGTAAATGTGGGAGTCTCGGTGAAGGTCGCGGTCCAGGTGAGGGTGAACGTGGGAGTGTCCGTATAGGTGGGGGTCGGCGTCAGCGTGTGGGTCTCGGTCGGTGTCTCCGTCGGGGTCTCGGTTGGAGTGAAGGTGTCTGTCGGTGGGACCGGCGTATCCGTTGGGGTTCCAGTGAAGGTGTGTGTCGGAGTCAAGGTTTCACTGGGCGTGAATGTATTGGTGGGCGTATCCGTCGGAGTATTTGTGCTAACAGGAGTGTCTGTGGGAGTGGGTGTATCGGTCGGCGTATTGGTGGGTGTCTCCGTTGGGGTCTCTGTTGCGGTTGGCGTCGGAGTCGAAGTGGGTGCCGGAATCGAATTCAGAGCATCGACTAGATTGATCAAACCATACCCAACCGAGTTGTCCGGGCTACCCGCGCTCGATGCGGTGGTGGTCAAATAGGTGTAGATCTCCGCAGGTGTCAACGAGGAAGCCTCTTCAATCAATAGTGCGGCCGCTCCTGCCGCCATCGGACAAGCCATGCTCGTCCCTTGTTTGACATAATAATCCGCCGGTCCGCTCCCATCCAATGTGGAACCGTCGTTATCCACTCGAAAAACCGCGGATGGACTGAATGAACTGTCGCGAGTCGATATGGTCGCTGCCCCGGGCGCTACGATGTCCGGTTTCAGGACACCATCGATGCGCGGACCGAGACTGCTGAAGGGGGCCAATGTCCCCTGTGTGTTTGCGGTGAAGTTATAAGTGGTGCCCAAATAATTCGTCCAATTCTTACGGTGAACCCAGGCCCCGACCGCGATCGCTGAGTCGGCCAGCGCGGGTGCACCAACGGTGTATGAGGAATCCGCCGAATCGAATGTTCCATCCCCAGTCGTTTTGTACAGGTGAACCAAGGGTGTCGTTCCCGATCCCGCCGTGTTGGCGATCCGGAACTGATAGGTCTTCGAGGAAGATCCGGATACATTCGGAGTCAGCAGATAGATCTTAGCCTCTGTGGATCGCGCGCTGGTCCCGTAAGCCGCGTCCAAAAGGGACTCGCCCGCACCCAGGTTCGTGCACGTCAACTCGATATTCTCGCTCAGCGGGGCGTCGTCCCGCCAGTTAACCTGAATCCACTCGATGTCTGTATAAGCAGATGCATCCGAATTGACGATCGTATACGCGATCATCCCAGAGGTCGCCCCGGGGACCACACTTGCGGAATCGTGCTCGTCATCGTCAGCTTCGTTTCCCGCAGAGATGAAAATCGTCAATCCCGAAGCCACCGCGCTGTCAACTGCCTGGCAGACCGATGCGCTTCCGTCCATGTAGGTGCTCGTCCCGCCATAACTCATTGAGAAGATATCGCACCCGACCGTAACGGCTCGGTTAATCGCTTCGATCATGTCTGTGTAACTGGCGCTTGAACTGGTGTCGTTGCCAATTTTGTAAAAATAGAGGTTGGCGCCCGGCGCGCTCCCCTGGTAGGCCCCACCGCCATTCCCGGTGTTTCCCACCGAAAGGGTCCCCCTTCCGAGTACTGTACCGGAGACATGAGTTCCATGGTCGGTGACTGTGTTCGAAACATCCGTCCCCCAAGTTCCCACTCCGGTTCCATCAGTCATGTCGTATGTTTCGATTGCTGCCGGAAAATCGGTATGTGTCAGATCCACCCCTGAATCGGCGATCGCGATGTTGACACCTGTACCGTCCCGCGCCGTGGTGACTCCGCTTCCATCACGGACATCGTCGACATTAATCAGCGCCGCACCACTGTTGTTCAAAGGTTCCGCAGCCAATTCGGTTGAGGCGATCCTGGCAATCCGGGATTCCGTCCGAATGTAGTTAAGGCTGGAGTACTCTACCTCTGCCAAATAAAACCCCCGGGGATGTTTACCCGGGACAGGTGGAATCCATAAACTTTCATCGATGTAGATGCCCTGATCTCGAAATTCCTTGAGCTCTTGCTCGCTCAAGGGGGCATCGACATACACCGCGCATTCCTCTGTGTCAGGGGAGTCGACTCGCAGTCCTGCCGATTTCATTTTCTGGGAATAGTTCTTCGCGGGGACTTTCTTAAGACGCTTCTTTTCCTTCTGGTGAAGAAGAATCCGCACGTCGATTTTGTCCATGGAGTTTGGGGATTGAGCGGACAAACCGGAATTCAGGGTCAGCAAGCAGATAATCAAGAATGATAGAAGTCTAGGAATCATGGCCTTTATCGCCTTTACTCTATCCGACATAACCTGGGTTGTAAATGGATAGTGAGCGTTATCGAGAAATAACAGGGACTCTTGTCTGGAAAACAAGAGCCTTACATAGTACTACCAGTCTCGAGATTTGCGCGACGGGACAGGGATAGGGGGAGATTGGGATGCGCTATGAGTTTTTTATTGCACGTCGTTATTTAAAGGGAGTCCACAGAGGACGAGTTCGGATTAGCACCATCGGAGTGGCGGTGGGGGTGATCGTTCTGGTTGTGGCCTCTTCGATCATGAACGGTTTTCGGTCCGAGTTGCTTTCGAAAATGCTCGGAGTCTACGGACACCTCAACCTTTTTCAATTCGATTCCAACGGGAAAAAGGTTCCCATCGAGGAAGTAGATCGATGGATTGAACTTTTCGAATCTCAAGAGGGGGTGGTGGCCGCGGCCCCAGCGATTGAAGAGAACGGTCTCCTTATTGTCGATTCCCCAGACACATCAAATTCTCCAGCTCAATTTTTCCAAATCCGCGCGGTCGATCCCGCTTATGAAAGTCGAATGACCAGCGAAATCGAATTGTTGGTTGGAGATTGGCCTAGTCTGGCACCAGCGGACCCCTTGTCGGAAACAACCGGCACCGAATCGTTCGACCCTTTCGATATCCCTCTCACCAAGCATCCCATCTTTCTCGGCTACCGTGCAGCCCAAAACCTGTTCGGTTTTCGCTCGTTTCCCGGAGAAGATGAGGAGAAACGGCTTAAGCATTTTCTCCAGAACCGGGTGGTTGGTCAGTCTGTCACGCTACTCCTACCAAGACCGACACGCGATCCGTCTGGCGAAGGTCTCTTTTCGATGGGACTTGAGATTAAAGGTGTCTTTCGAACCGGTCATTTTCAATTTGATGAGGGTGGCGCACTGACTTCCCTTGATGCCGCCAGAGTCTTTTCGGATATCGTTGGAGCAGGTGTCGAAACGATCGAGATTCGAACCGATAACCCGGACCAAGCGGACCGCATCGGCTTGGACCTTTCACATTGGGCCGAGAATGAATTCGATGTGCGATTTGCGCCGATGTCCTGGAAAGCCAGGAATCCGGTTCTTCTCGATGCGACACGCATCGAAAAAATTGTCATGTCTTCTATCCTAACTCTTATAGTTCTGGTCGCCGCCTTCGGAATCAGCGGTACATTGGTGATGACTGTTCTTGAAAAGACACGCGAGATCGGCGCATTGATGGCGATGGGCGCCGAACGGGCTTCGATCATGGCGGTCTTTGTCATCAACGGATTCCTCGTTGGATTCTATGGAGTCCTAACCGGAACCGCGATTGGATTGGGAATTTGCAAGGTCATCGAGGTTCTCGAAATCCCCATGCCCGGGGGAGGGAATGTCTATGTCCTCGACCTCCTGCCGGTTGAGGTTCACTGGCAAGATGTCATAATCATCGCCATCTTCGCTTTACTCGCCTCGGGTATCGCGGGTATTTATCCGGCATACAAAGCCGCCGGGTTTCATCCTGTGGAGGCTCTGAGGCATGAGTAACCGTTTGTCGTAGCCCGGGGACCCTTCTCCGGGAGTAAGAAGAATACAAACCGCGATGAACAAATCCAAATTAGAAAGCAGGTTCCCTCCATGCGGATTCTTTTCCTTGGAGATATCTTCGGAAAACCCGGAAGAAAAATTGTCAAAAACCACCTTGAATGGTTGCGCGAGGAACTGCGTGCGGATGTAGTGATTGCAAACGGCGAGAACGCTGCGGCGGGGAAGGGAATCACTCCGAAGATCGCCGACGAACTCTTCACCGCCGGTATCGATCTGATGTCCCTGGGGAACCATGCCTACGACAACAAAGAGGTGTTCGATCTCTTTCAGTCGGGAGAAGATCGTGTGGTCCGCGCTATGAATTATGTGAAGGACATGCCCGGACCCTCATCTGCCCGCTGGTCCGCGAATGGACACCAGGTGACCCTGGTTCAGTTGATGGGACGAGTCTACATGCCACCGATCGATTCCCCCTTCGATGCCATCGATTCATTCCTCGAAGACGCTCCCGCAGGACCACTCATTGTCGATGTCCATTGTGAGGCAACCAGCGAGAAACAGGCTCTCGCCTGGT